>NZ_JACJRC010000004.1 GCF_014697025.1 Alkalinema sp. FACHB-956
GGGATGGTCTGGCTATCCCTCGCAGCGTCCCCCTGGTGTTGTGACGATCGTCAAGGGTCTACAACGGTTTGAAGGCATTTTCTTAGGTTGGAAAATGACTTTCCCCTGACTTGTGTGTACACGGTAGGGCTTGCCCTTCCAGGGTCTCGACTCGCACGCTCAGCTGATTCACTTGTTCCGATAAGACTTCGATTTGGCTGAGCAACGTTTTGACCAGCGTCACGACGGCTTCTTCTCCCTGCCCATACACCGCACGGATTTCTGCATCACTGAGCTGGATGGGTTGAAGCGCAGGTTTACTCACAGATTCAATCTCTAGTCCCTAATAGAATGCTAAATTAACTGCTTTTTCTGGATTCTTGTAAAAACTCTCTATTTTTTTAAGCCTGAGTAGTTACGCTTTTTCCTAGTTTATTCCGACTTGTGTGTACACGGTAGCCCAGAACGGGAGAGGGATTTAGGGTGAGGGTCGCAACCGTAGGATGCGCCCCTGCATGCCTCACTAGTGTTGAGCAACGCCATCTTCGCGGGCTGCTTTTTGCACCGCTGCGGCAACCGCTGGAGCAATGCGATCGTCGAACACCGAGGGCACAATATGCTCACGGTTGAGTTCCTGGGGATTGACTAAGGACGCAATCGCTAAAGCAGCTTGGAGGAACATGTTAGTGGTTAAGGTCGTGGCTCGGCAGTCCAATGCCCCACGGAACACGCCGGGAAACGCTAGCACGTTATTAATTTGATTGGGATAGTCACTGCGACCGGTTGCCATGACTGCAACAAGATCCCGTACCAATTCCGGTTGAATTTCGGGAATGGGATTGGCCATGGCAAAGACAATGGGATCCTGGGCCATGGATTTCACCATGTCTACGCTAACGACTCCGGGCGCACTTAAGCCGAGAAACACATCTGCCCCCTGCATCGCCAATGCTAAATCCCCCGCTTGGTCAACGGCAAAGGACTGTTTGGCTTCGTTTAAGTCGGTTCGATCGCTGGAAACAATGCCCTTAGAGTCACACAACCAAATAGTCTCTGCGCCTCCTTTCTTGAGCAGATTCCCCACGGCAATCCCCGCAGCCCCTGCACCGTTGATCACAATCTTGACTTGGCTGATATCTTTCTTGACCAGCTTCAAGGCATTGGTCAAGGCCGCCAAAACGACGATCGCGGTACCGTGTTGATCATCATGGAAAATCGGAATGTTCAATTCCCGTTGCAACCGCGCTTCAATTTCAAAACAACGGGGCGCGGCGATATCTTCCAAGTTCACCCCACCAAACACAGGTGCAATCCGCTTGACCGTTTCGACAATTTCATCCGTGTCCTGGGTATCCACGCAAATGGGGAAGGCATCCACGCCACCAAATTCCTTAAACAGCATCGCCTTACCTTCCATCACAGGCATGGCGGCTTCTGGCCCCAGGTTGCCCAACCCCAGTACAGCACTGCCATCGCTGACGATCGCGACCATGTTCTGTTTGATCGTCAGTTCATAGACCCGTTCCGGTTCCGCCGCGATCGCCTTACAAATCCGACCGACCCCGGGGGTATAGGCCATGGCCAGATCATCTTGACCATGCAAGGCTTGCTTACTTTGAACCGTAATTTTGCCACCGCGATGCAGGGTAAACGTGCGATCGTAGACATCCAAGACCTTGACCTCAGGCAATGCCTTCACGGCTTCGGTAATCGATTCCGCATGTTCTTCACTGGCGGCATTGACGTTGATTTCCCGAATAGCAATTTCACGGGTTTGTTCAATCAACTCGATGTGTCCTAGGTTGCCCCCCAAGTTAGACACGGCCAGGGTAATATTGGCCAACATACCGGGACGATTAGGAACTTGAACGCGAATGGTCAAACTGTAGCTGGGATTTGGGGTCAACTGTGCCATGGATGCCTATTTTCGGTAGGGTGCAAACTCTTAATTTTAAGATAATTTGTTAAGAGGACAGAAAGGATTCTGGAGAATTCGCGACGATCGTCCTGGAAAAATCAATTTTCTAGGGATCTTCAGAATTCAAAAATCAGCGTGCAGAATAGAAAAGAAGAGCTTCGATGAGCTGCAATTATGCCAACGCTTTATCATGAAATCTTGATTTCTGCTCCCCGGCAAGCGGTCTGGGAAGCCTTGATCTACAAAGACCGTTGGCGGTTCTGGAATACGTTTCTCTACGATTGCAGTCCTAAGTTGCCCTTTCACGCAGGACAGTCGATCGTCCTTGCCCTGCGACGGGTGCCTGGAGATGACCCGTTGGAGTTCAAGGCAACGGTAACGCAACTGCACCCCACCTTTACGCTGCATTGGAAAGCGGCGATTCCTGGCTTCCGCAGCGATGTGGCTATGGAATTACAAGATGTGGGGCCAGCCGTAACCAAGTACCTCTACCAAGAGCGCTTTTCGGGGTGGGTGAGTCGGTTTGCGTTGTCATTTATCAAAGACGACCAATTGCGGGGCATCCGCCGCATGAGTGGCGAGCTCAAGGATTACGTGGAGCGCTTTTAGGCTTCATTAAGGATGCCCCCTATAAATACCGGGGTTCTGTATAGAACCCCGGTATTGAAAATGGTATTTAAAATTTAAGGTCTGGAGCCGGATCAAGAAGCTAGCCGTAACTCAATTTCACGGAAGCCGTGCATTTTGGGGGGCGGTGCTGTTTTAGCCGTTACCTGCATCAGACGGGGAATGTCCGCGCTGCTGTAAACGCGAAATTCCTTTTCCACCGTGGTTTCCGCCAGCCGCACCGCCTGATTCAGCACGATCGACCCATTGGGATCCGACACCGATCGATGGAAGGTTCCCGGTGGGATCCGCAGAATCGAACCCTTGGCCTCTAGGCGCACCATGTGGAAGGGATAATCCCAACTGAAGTTGACTAGGTAAAAGGTACGGCCACCGGATAACGCAATCAAATTGTCCTCTTGATTGGGATGCATATAAAACTGCCAGTAGCCCTCTTCCGTATTATTAGGGCTGACCGCAGGGCCTTCATGGATGACTAAATCACGGGCATTGGATCCTGAAATTGTAATGTCAAAAAAACTAACACTAGGCGTATCTCGAAAGCGATGGTAAGGCAGCAGTTCAAACATAGGGCGCAATCAGTGATGTATTGGGCGTTGTCTAGCAGTGAGTGGCAGATTCCAGAATTCTTAAAATCTGTTTACTCAAGTTAACTTTGATGTCCCTAAGCTAACTTCTACCCTCCTTGAGGAACAAAACTAAATCCAGGGTACGTTTATGCGAAATGCGAATTGATGTGCTAGATGAACATTTTCCACCTCCAGGCGTTAATGGCAGTGGTTGAGCGGGGGAGTTTTTCCGCTGCGGCCTTGGAGCTTGATGTCTCCCAAGCCGCAATTAGTCGGGCGATCGCGGCCTTGGAAGATGAATTGGGCGTACCGCTTTTGCATCGAGGCCGGTTTGGAGCCTACCCCACCCAAACGGGAGAACGGCTGCTTCCCTGCGCTAAACAAATGTTGGATCTGCGCCAACAAATGGAACAGGAAGTGCAGCAGACCAAGGGCTTACACGGCGGACAGGTGCGTATTGCCTCCTTTCGCAGCGCCGCCACCCATTTATTGCCGTCCAAAATTGTGCAATTTCGCGATCGCTTCCCCCAGATCGAAGTGACGTTGACGGAGAGTGATCCAACCACAGTGGAGCAGCTATTGCGGGAAGGCAAAGTCGATATTGGTTTGGTGCCCCTGCCCCGATCGACGGAATTTGACACCTGGGAAATTGCGCGGGATGAATTTGTCGTGCTGTTGCCCCACCGCAATCCCACCCTGCCGGAACAATTGACCTGGGAAATGTTGGCGGATCAGGAATTCATTCTCTACAACTACGCAGAATGTACCTCGGCGGTGCGAGAGCATTGGGCCAAGTGGGGCCGATCGCTCAAGGCCACCTACGAAATGAAGGAAGATTCGACGATCGTCAGCATGGTGGCCCAGGGGTTGGGGGCTGCCATCTTACCTCGATTAGCTGCCATGCCCATTCCGGAATCGATCGCGGTACGATCGTTACCCGTGCCCTTGGAGCGAGTCATTGGCGCAGCGGTGGTTGCAGAGATGCTCCATCCTCCGGCGGTCTTTGCCTTTCTCGATCTCCTCCGGGGCACTGGAATTTTTCAATCGCGCCGATAGTGCGTCTATTCCACACCCATGCAGTTTCAACGTCCTCGCCTCTCTCTGGAAACCGGTCAATGGGTCAAACTGATCTGCGGTGCCAGCTATCAACACATTCCTGCCATTCGCAGTTTAGCGATCGTCTACAGTCTAGCGGGGGTGGATTGCATCGATGTTGCTGCCGATCCAGCCATCATCGCCACGGTGCGGGAAGCGATCGCGATCGCTAATACTTTAGTACCAAAATCTCAACCCAATTTCCATTTGCCGAGCTACAATGGAGACGCAACGCCGTGGCTCATGGTGAGCTTGAATGATGGTGAAGATCCGCATTTTCGCAAAGCAGAATTTTCTAGCAGTGCCTGTCCTGCCGATTGCCCGCGACCCTGCGAAAAGGTGTGCCCTGCTGAGGCGATCGTGTTTGGTTCCGACTACGCTGGGGTGATCGATGCCCTCTGCTATGGCTGTGGTCGCTGTTTGCCCATTTGCCCGATCGAACAAATCCATGCCCGATCCTACGTTTACGCACCGGAGGTGATTGCACCGACGGTGCTGCAAGCGGGGGTCGATGCGGTGGAGATTCATACCCAGGTGGGGCGGTTTGAAGATTTTCAACGGCTGTGGCGATCGATCAAACCCCAGCGCGATCGGCTGAAATTAGTCGCCGTCAGTTGTCCCGATGGGGAGGACTTAATTGATTACCTCTGGTCTTTAGCCACGCTACTGCAACCGGCTTTGCCGCCCAGTTGCGCTTTGGTTTGGCAAACCGATGGGCGACCCATGAGCGGTGACATTGGTGATGGAGCCACGCGGGCTTGTATTCAACTGGGCCAAAAGGTCTTACAAGCGGGTTTACCGGGATTTGTGCAACTGGCGGGTGGGACCAATCGTCATACGGTGGAAAAGCTGCGATCGTTGGGTTTATTGCAAGCTCCGCGATCGAGTTCGGATCCACAGGAGGGTGCTGATCCGACTGCCCCGGCAGACTCCACCCCCCCCATGCAGTCGGGAACCAGTCTCGCTAGAATGGCGACATCAACGGGTGTTCCCTCTGGGATAGCAACCGGAACAACAACCGGGATAGCAACCGGGATAGCAACCGGAACAGTAACCGACAACTTAACCGCACCCACCATTGCTGGAGTGGCCTATGGCAGTTACGCCCGATCCATTCTCCAACCCGTTTTGCATCAACTGGAAGAACGCGGCTCCACCCGTTTGGAAGAACACCCCGATCTACTCTGGGCCGGTGTTACAATTGCCGCCAACTTAGTCTCTCCCTTAAAAAAAATCGCCGGCTGTAGCCTGGTTAACGCCCATGGACTAGGAAATGTGACATAAATGCGATCTTGGGAGTGTTTCCCGAGATAACACGATTCTTGATGAAATTTCCTTTTCTTCTTTGAAATATCTTTATGACCGAATCGATCGACGGCCTGTATCCCGAAAACCTGTCTAATCAAAACGTGTCTAATTCATCCAACCATCATCAGTCCCATCACCCTAGCGATTTTTCCACCACCGCTGATACCGTTGCTGAAGCCTTTGAAACGTCCTCTGTAGACCCTGCTCCGTTGGGGAACGATGGCCCATCTTCCACAGTTGTGGAACAGAAAATTACCGATGATTTAGACAAATTATTAGAGATTTTGCCCCCGGATTTACGCACTGCGCTCCACGCCCATCCCCAGAAAGGGGTATTGGTGGAAGTGGTAATGGATTTGGGACGGCAGCCAGAAGCCCGTTTCCCCGGCAAGGCCGAATATCTGTCCGATCGCTTAATTACCCTCGAAGATTTGCAAGAGAGCATCCAACGGGTGGGGGACTTTGGCGGCGATAACCGCGCAGGGATTGAACGAACCCTGCATCGGATCAGTGCTATCCGCAATCGCCGGGGGGATGTGATTGGTTTGACCTGTCGGGTGGGTCGTGCGGTCTTCGGCACGATCGGCATGATTCGCGATCTGGTGGAAAGCGGACAGTCCATCCTGATGCTGGGGCGTCCCGGCGTGGGCAAAACGACCGCCCTACGGGAAATCGCCCGTGTCCTAGCCGATGACTTGGAAAAGCGGGTCGTGATTATCGATACCTCCAACGAAATTGCGGGAGATGGTGATGTGCCCCACCCCGCGATCGGTCGCGCGCGGCGAATGCAAGTGGCTCAACCCGAACTGCAACACCAGGTGATGATTGAAGCCGTGGAGAACCACATGCCTGAAGTCATCGTGATTGATGAAATTGGCACCGAGTTAGAAGCCCTTGCCGCCCGCACGATCGCCGAACGGGGGGTACAACTGGTCGGCACTGCCCACGGCAACCAGTTGGAAAATCTGATGAAAAATCCCACCCTCTCCGATTTAATTGGTGGGATTCAATCTGTCACGCTGAGCGACGAAGAAGCCCGTCGGCGCGGCAGTCAAAAAAGTGTCCTAGAACGCAAAGCTCCGCCCACCTTTGACATTGCGGTGGAAATGTTAGAGCGACAGAAATGGACGGTGCACGAAGAGGTTGGTCAAACTGTGGACATGCTGCTGCGCGGACGGCAACCCAATCCCCAAGTCCGCACCGTAGACAGCAAAGGCCAAGTCGTGATTACCCAAGAATCCGGCGGCCCTGTCCCCATCCCACCCAAAAATCGACCTCTCAAAGTTGCGCCCCTCGGCGGTCAGCCGCCCTACAGTGGATCCTCCTATGGTGGATCAGCCTACAGCAATGGTTCCACCTACAGCACTGGCCCTGTCGCAGTGCCGGATAAACCCATAGGCTGGCGATCGTCCGGTCGGATGCAGGCCATTTCGAACCCTAGCTTGGAACGGCGGGAGTTTGAGCACCTGTTGGATCGATCGTTGGGCAATGCCTTTGATGGAAGTGCTGCCATGGAAACCCACTATGGAGCCAATGGGGAAGAACTGCCCCTCCAGGTCTATCCCTACGGCATTGGACGGCATCAGTTGGATCAATTGATCACCACGCTCAACCTCCCGATCGTCCTGACCAAGGATATTGATACGGCGGATGCGGTCTTAGCCCTACGTTCCCATGTCAAAAATCACTCCAAGCTACGGCACCTGGCCAAATCCCGCCAAATCCCCATTCACACGCTGAAATCCAGCAGCATTCCCCAAATTGCCCTAGGGCTGCGACGTTTGCTGAATATGGATGATCCCAGTGAACCGGAAACACCGGATTTGAGCCTCTTTACCCGAGGGGACACTGATGATGAGTTGGAAGCGTTGGAAGAAGCACGGTTGGCCGTGGAACAGATCGTGATTCCCAAGGGGCAACCGGTGGAATTACTGCCTCGATCGGCCAATGTGCGCAAAATGCAGCATGAGTTGGTGGAACACTACCACCTGACTTCCCGCAGCTTTGGCGATGAACCCAATCGACGGATTCGGATCTATCCTGCGTAATGCGATCTATGAATTAACGGAACGAATTAACAGAGCGAATTAACGGATCTCTGAAGAGGATAGCTCAGAATGCCGCACTCGATAGACCGTGTGCGGCAAAACTCCAACTAACTGGGCAAAGGCTTCGTCGGGAACTTGTTTAATTGTTTCCGATGAAAAATAATTTTCAAATTGCTGTAACAGCATCCTAACCCGTTGCTGAGCGTCCGGCGTGTCTGTAATTTGCTGGATGAGCCGAATCCATTGCCGTCGGATTAAGTAAGCTTTTTGACGATCGTCGCTGGAATCGGGCTCAATCACGGAGAGATCACCCACACAAACGACTCGCTCACAATTACGATCGAAGCCTCCACCAATCGCAGCCCCAGGACCTGCGAACTCAGCATGGAATGGCTTGTAGAGAATTAAGCCATTACGTTTGCGACTATTGACCATGAGCAATTGCCCGCTCTGTAGCTGGGTTAAAATATCACACACGATACCAATCTCTCTACACCCTACCTACTGATCAGGACAAGACTGACTGTATTCCCTCGCGCAGATGGCCCCAAAAATTGTTAAAAGTTTATGCTCAGTCATTTAAGTCCCTATTGTAGAACAACCCTCTGTAGAACAAACTGCAAATCGAACATCGTCTGCGCCACCTCCTCAGCCTGAGGACATCGAAGGAAAGTACGTCCTGCTAAGAACTTGTGGCCACAGATCATGGAAACAATTTGCCCCCTCGCCCTGACTTTTCCACCTCCGATGTCAATCACGCTTGACAGAACCGTTGCAAGATTCCAACATGCCTCACCAAAATTCGCCCGTGCAATTCAAACTCACTCACATGAGGTTGCAACTCGCTTCATTGGATTGACAGCTTAATTCGCTCTCAAGATTTTATATCTTTTTATGAAGGAATATTCGCAGCGATCGAGATTGGCGGTGGAAGCCATACATTCGGGCGAGAGACTGGGTGCTGTAGCCTAGGTCTAGGTAGAGTTTTCTCGCCGGAAAGTTTTCTTCTAAAACATGTAGATAAAGATCCTGGGCTCCCCAATTAACAATTTTTTGTTCACACATCTGGATGAGACGTCGTGCAATGCCCTGTTGACGATAGTCAGGATGAACTGCGAGGTTGGCCAGGTAGGGATAGGTGAATTGGGGGCGTCCTAAAAAGTTGGGATTTCTCAGACTGACTTCGATCGTGCCAACAATCTGAAAATTTCTCGGATTCGTTGGTTGGAACTCTGGTGCTTGCAGCGTCCCCCCTTGCAACGTTGTTGCTTGCAACTCGGCCACAAAGCAGGCATAGCCCTGTTGTTGCCTCAAGCGATATTTCAGATCTTCTTGCATCCCTAGACGAATCAACGGCAACAGCCAAGCCATTTGCGGGGAAACCAAATCAAAACATCGGATCAGTAATTCAGCTATTTTCTTCGTATCCGACGATCGGGCCGGACGCACTCTCAAAGGATAAGACGTGATCTCTGGGGGACAAGCAGAGTTGATATCAGGCCAGAACAGAGACAAGGCTAGCTCCTAGAATTCCCAAAGTTTGATAACAACAGTTTCTAGTTCACGACAATTGCCAGCGGTGAAGCAAGTGCTATGAAGCAAAGCTCGTAAAACAAAATCTGTAAAACAAAACCTATGAGACATCAATCAGCAGAATTGAAGCATCGCCAGCAAGATTCGTGCCGGTTCTACGCTGACCATGAAAATCTAGCAATTAAAAACCTGCCCAGTGTTTAGATGATCACTAGGCAGGTAGCCACACAGACTTAACAATTACTTGCCAATCCGTGGGGGTTCGCGAAAGGCGATGGCAAAGAACAGAACGCCCAGGGCCAACGTCAAAATCAAAATGTAAGCAACGCTTTCCATAACAGCCTCTGAATCAAGGATTCACGAAACAATCTATCAGGTGATGGGGGACAAGCCATAGGGTAAACCACTACAACTTGCCCCAAACATCCTATCGAGCCACGGCCCTAAGCTTTAGCACGGGTGGTCTTATCACCCACCTTCTGATAGAAGCCCCACTCGACTTGTTCTTCGCTGAGTTCGGGGTCAATACCCGCAAACACGTCGCGGAAGAGAGTCCGAGAACCATGCCAGATATGGCCGAAGAAGAACAGCAGTGCAAAAACAGCGTGACCGAAGGTAAACCAACCTCGAGGACTGGTGCGGAAGGTCCCATCAGAATTCAATGTTTCACGATCGAATTCAAACGGTTCACCCAACTGGGCTGCCCGAGCATATTTCTTAACAACCGCAGGATCGGTGAAGGTCTGACCATTCAACTGACCGCCATAGAAGGTAACGGTTACACCGGTTTGTTCAAAGCTGTACTTAGACTCTGCCTTCCGGAAGGGAATGTCAGCCCGAACAACGCCATCTTTATCCGTCAAAACAACGGGGAAGTTTTCAAAGAAGTTTGGTAAACGACGAACAAAGAGCTCACGACCTTCGCTGTCGGTAAAGACTGGATGACCCAGCCAACCTTGGGCAATTCCATCACCCTTATTCATTTGACCCGTACGGAATAAGCCTCCCTTCGCAGGGCTGTTACCCACATAGTCATAGAAAGCCAGCTTCTCAGGAATCGCTTCATAGGCTTCTTTTAAGCTGCTGCCTTCTGCCACAGCCGTTTGGACTCGCCGATCGATTTCTTGACGGAAGTAGCTACCATCCCACTGATAACGAGTGGGGCCAAAGAGTTCGATCGGAGTGGTTGCGTTGCCGTACCACATGGTACCCGCCACCACAAACGCAGAGAAAAAGACAGCGGCAATACTGCTGGAGAGAACCGTTTCAATATTCCCCATCCGCAGCGCCCGATAGAGCCGTTCGGGCGGACGTACCGTCAAGTGGAACAGACCAGCGATAATCCCCACAATCCCAGCGGCAATGTGGTGCGCCACAACCCCACCAGGGTTAAAGGGGTTAAATCCGGAAGGCCCCCACTCCGGCGCAACGGGTTGAATATGTCCCGTCACACCGTAGGCATCGGATACCCACATGCCAGGTCCCCACAAGCCAGTCAGGTGGAATGCACCAAAACCAAAGCAGAGAAGACCAGACAAGAACAAATGAATCCCAAACATCTTGGGGAGGTCTAGGGCTGGCTCACCAGTACGGGGGTCACGGAATAATTCCAAATCCCAAAATACCCAATGCCAGACAGCCGCCAAAAATAGCAGACCCGATAAAACGATGTGAGCTAGGGCCACACCTTCAAACGACCAGAAACCTGGATCGACATTTGTCTCACCTGTGATGCTCCAGCCACCCCAGGAACCCGTCACGCCCAAGCGTGCCATGAAGGGCAGCACGAACATGCCTTGCCGCCACATTGGGTTCAGTACTGGATCGGTCGGATCAAAAATAGCCAACTCATAGAGGGCCATTGAACCCGCCCAGCCAGCAACTAGAGCAGTGTGCATTAGGTGAGTCGCGATCAACCGACCTGGGTCGTTAATCAGGACGGTGTGAACACGGTACCAAGGTAGTCCCATTGACTACGCTCCTCCTCTAAACGACTGCAACGCTTCTTTCAGCCTTTTGTTAAAGTGCTAGGTATTGGTAATTTACCAGATTACGGATAGCTCCGGCCTGCTCTCCCACTGCCCTGACCTGTCAGGAATCCGACTAGCGCAACACCCTGGGAGTAGCATGGACAGACAACACTGCATTCGCAAAAATGAAAGTGTATAAAGAAGTGTAACTACTGTTAGAAGCGTTTGCAAGACAGACCAGACAACGGCTGCGGTGGTTCAGCCCTTCCCGTCGAGAAGTTCACAATTCTTAACTTTTGGGCCATGATAGTTGACAATGCCAATGAACTTGATCCAGGGCTTTTGTCCAGTTAGCGCCCAATGCCTGAATAGACCCCCAAGTTCCGGTTTTGGGGCCTTCTACGGGGTGCACAGCCCTTGGGGTCGCCCTTGGACATCCCAGGGGCTAATTTAGGGCTCTTCCCCACCCATCAGGCATCGCATTATGCAAAGCTGTATGTAAAGCTGCTGTATGTAAAGCTGTTGTTGCGTTAATTTGGCTACCCTTGACCTCCAGGAATCTTTGCCATGACTGAATCCTCACCCCCATCCCTTGCAACGGATGTTGTTCATGACTCTTCGGTCGTTTCTAGTTCTTCTCAACCCACCCAGTCACCCATGTTTACAACTGCTTGTATCCGTTTTGAAGCTGAAAATAAAGAAGCGATCGCCTCTGGGGGCGCTAATCTCCGGGTTAAGGCGATCGAATCCGGGATTGACCTCTATACCCTGATGGGCAAAATGATGAACTGTGGCGGGTATGGTCAATGCGGAACCTGCGTTGTAGAAATTGTCGAGGGCTTGGACAACCTCTCCCCCAAAACGGCTGTCGAGGAACGGCGGTTCCGCAACAAGCCCGACAATTACCGGCTCGCCTGCCAAACCCTGGTCAACGGAGATGTGACCGTCCGAACCAAGCCGACAGGCAAGAAGAAGTAACCCTTCGCAGAGATCCTGGGCACCCAGCTCCAGTCCAAATCTCCAAAAGCCCGTCATCATTTTCGCAACACTTCTTTACACAAGTTGGTTGGCGATTCCGACAGTGGTATTCTGAGGGGTAATATCCCAGTTATGCAGTTAGAGACGGACTAAGTGGTATGCAAGTTAACGACCTTGGCTTTGTAGCAAGCATTCTATTTGTGTTGGTTCCTTCGGTGTTTTTGCTCATTCTCTATATCCAAACCGCTAGCCGTCAAAATCAGTAGTGTCTGAACACAGTCAATACTCCCAAGACTGGCTACTGGGAATGTTGACTATGAAGCCGTTGAGGCAATTCAGGCATTTCAGGTCGCGATAGCGTTGAGTCAGTTAAAGCAAATTTTTTTCATACCTTGATCAAACTTGTTACGCCTTAATCAAGCGTTTAACAAGGTTTTCGTATTGATATGCATGTTCGATCGCCATACGATCGAACATGCATTCTATTTATGGTTGCAACTCTCCTGAAGCAGTATTTTCGAGACAATTCACCATCAGTTGTTGAATTTTCATTCTGGGAATGTGGGGCCAGCCCCCTTCTAGCTCAATATCTTTTAACAAGTTGTACAGTCCATGACGGGTCGTTGGCAATGAATCTTGGAAAGCACCCTCAAAAATTTCCCGGTGTAACTGCTCTAATACCCGCAGCAATGCTAACAGCGCAAACGTATCTCCCTCGGCCTGTTGAGCCAAATTTTTCACCACGCCCATGAGATCTTGTAGCTCCGGTTCTAGCGCCGTCGATCGTTGAGTTACCTGATTTTCCATAACACTCCTGAAATTTGCTTGGGTCTATATAACTTGCGCTCTTAACTTGCTCAGGATAGTAATCTGAACCTTAAGTTGGAGTAAAGCATTGGAGAGAAATCTAGGCACACTAGGACGTATTGGCAGAATTTACTGGACAGAACTTACTGGACAGAACTTGTTGTAAAGCTTTGTTGAAAAGCAATGTGGGTATGAAATTGGACTTTTAGATCGATTCTTCTCAATCTGTTTCAATCAAAGCCCAAGGAAGGGGTAACAAGCCATGTAAAATGCTATGAGAGGTTCAAGCTGACCTATAGCCTTTATTAAATATTCCAAAGCCTGTCAGTGGATGAAGCCAGTAGTGTTCGCTTGATTTCAAGCGACTACGGTTGATTGTGAATTTCACTGCGGGATTTTTTGACATTGACTTTGAGGTTGACCATGAGGTACCGCGCTATCATCGCTGCACTCCTGGCATTTTGTCTGAGTGTATTCGTGACTGCCTGTAGTGAGGCCCCCACTAGCAAAGAGGGCTTGACCTACGAAGAAATTCACAACACCGGTCTGGCAAACTTGTGCCCTACGTTGGAAGAAACTGCTCGGGGTTCTGTACCGTTAACTGGCGGTCAGTCCTACGTGCTGAAGGATCTGTGCTTACAACCCACCAACTTTGCAGTCAAAGTGGAAGGCGAAAGTAAGCGTCAAAAGGCTGAATTTGTGCCTGGGAAAGTCATGACCCGCTACACGTCGTCGATCGACGCCGTTGAAGGTCGCCTGACTGTCAATTCTGATGGCAGTGTCACCTTTAAGGAAGAAGATGGTCTGGACTTCCAAGCCGTGACAGTTCAACTTCCCGGTGGCGAACAGTTCCCCATGCTGTTCACGATTAAAGGTTTAGAAGCAACCAGTCAACCTGGTTTAAATGCTATCAACTCCTCTACCGACCTACAGGGTGAGTTCCGCGTTCCATCCTACCGAACATCGAACTTCTTGGATCCTAAAGGACGTGGCTTAACCACTGGTTACGAAAGTGCCGTCGCGATTCCCTCCAGTGGAGACGATGAAGAACTCGCTAAGGAAAACACCAAGCGGTTCTTGACGGGTAAAGGGAACATCTCCCTTCAGATTACTCGGGTCAATGGTGAAACGGGTGAAGTTGCTGGGAACTTTGAAAGCTTCCAGCCTTCCGAATCTGATATGGGATCTAAGGAACCCAGCGATGTGCGAGTCCGTGGTGTTTTCTATGGTCGGGTTGCATCGGCAGCCTAATTTTCTAAGGCCAGAGAGTCCGCAACTGGGTGAGTTTAACTAGCTGAACATGAAATAAAGATGGATCAAAATTGATCCATCTTTTTTAATATGATGACCCACTCGTTATCCCCAAATTCCTCGGGTTACCGCCAGCACCCAGCTCAGTCCCCAGCACGTGAGTTGTTCTGAGACCCATCGGATCCTAGTTTCCTCACTTTTATGGGGGCTCAGTCCATTCCACTCCGGAGCTGTCTGGGCTAGCAACCGATCGTCCGGTCGAAGACCTTTGGCTGAAACCTGTGGAAAGCCGGCATAGCAACGGGCTTTTTCTCATTGTCATCAGTAGAAATGCAGTTGTAGGAGGGTGTACGAACGCATACCTTGAAGTTAAGCTGTCAAAAGCGACTCATTTGCCAACAAACCGCTTAAACAATTCTTTCGATATATTTTCAGCTATATTTCAGAGATATAGCGAGTTTCAGTGGGTGCATTCTGCGATCGGTGATTTGGTAGGTTTATTTCAGCGTTCTGCTGATCTCTCAATTGTTTGTGGTGATTTGCTCTACCCAATTAAATAAGATCATGTTTAACTCAGTCTCTAGTGAACTGAAGAGTGAAAGTTTACGCCTACTGCAGGAATACCAGCGGAACCATTCGGCTCAGCTACGCAATCAAATTGTTGAGTTGAACTTTGGGCTGGTTCGGAAAGAAGCCCACCATTGGATGCATCAGTGTACTGAAACCTATGATGACTTGATTCAGGTTGGCTGTATTGGCTTAATCCGAGCGATCGAGCGGTTTGATGTAACCAAGGGCAACGCCTTTAGTTCCTTCGCCCTTCCCTACATTCGGGGCGAAATTCAGCACTATTTGAGAGATAAGAGTCCCGCTGTTCGGATCCCTCGCCGGTGGCAAGCGTTGCAACGGCAGGCCATTAGCCAAGTCAGAGAACTCCAGGTTCAGCTAGGGCGGACTCCCAATGACCAAGAAATTGCCCAAGCCCTAGAGGTTTCTCTGGCAGAATGGCAGGAAATGAAGTTAGCTGTACGCAACCGAGCCCTGTTAAGCTTGGATGCACCCGTCAACGACGATGAGAATGGCACAATTTCCCTCGGTGAACTGGTGCCCGATCATCAATATCGCAGCTTTCAGTTAGCCCAGGAAGATCAAATTCGGCTGCAACAGGCACTGGTTCAACTCGAAAATCTCACGCGGCAAATTTTGGAGTTTGTGTTCTTGCATGATCTCACCCAAAAAGAAACGGCTGAACGGTTGGGTGTCAGTTGCGTCACCGTCTCTCGTCGCGTAAAAAAAGGTCTAGAAACCCTACAACATCTGATGGTGGGGCATGAGTAATGGGGTTTTCTGTCAAACCCCTCAGTTCCCCTGAATAACTGTGTCATTTGCCAAAATAGAGAGTATCTTGAAGGAAAAGTTTTCGGGGATTGGAGATGCAAAGACAGATAATTCTAGCGATCGTGGGCCTGTGGGCACTGTCGATCGGTGGATGCGCGTCGGAGGAGACGAGTACAGCACCATCGGAATCACCCAGTGCCTCCCCCACTGCCAGCCCGAGTCCTGCAGCGGCTCAACCTTTTAATAAACCTTTGGTTGCCCAAAAAGATTCTAAATTGAAGGGGGACAGCGGGAAAAAAACTGCCGTTGGTACTTTGAGCATCCCAGAGTTACAAAAGTCTACCGATCCTTTAGAACGGGCCAGACAAGTACAGGCAGGCATTAAGTCTGGCAAAGGTAGTTCAACGGATCCCTTCGCTTCACTTTCTCCCCTCATTTCCTTCAAAACCCCAGTCGTTCCTTCCACCCTTCCTCCTGAGAGCAAAGAAGGGGAAAGTACTCGCCTACCCAGTTTACCGAACTTTCCTAAGCCACCCGCCACGATCCCAACCATTCGTTTTCGATCCCAGCCTCCGGTCGCCATTAATCCTAGACCTGGGTTACCCTCTCAACCTACAGCAATTCCTACGATTCCTCCCTTACCCGAACCCACATTAGCGCGGGCGGTGGAGGTCAGTGGGGTCGTGATGATTCGAGGCACCGCTCAAGCGATCGTCAAAGCCCCCAATGAGCCGACGAGCCGCTATGTCTCGGCTGGACAACGCTTATCGAACGGTCAAGTTCTGGTCAAACGGATTGAAGTCTTTTCAGGATCCGACCCAGTCGTCATTTTGGAAGAAAACGGTGTAGAGGTTGCTAGACCAGTTGGATCCAAGGGATCTAAAGCCGCTTAAACCAGAATGCTTGTTCACCGAAGTGGTGGCTTTAGGGTAAGTAGGCTATGACTCCTGACTGACATAACTCCTAACTGAGTATCAGTCTACCAGAGGTACCTCAACCTCAAGTTACTTCAACTTCAAGTTACTTCAACCTCAAGTTACCTCGACTTCAGGTTGAGATTTGTTCCCAGCCCGATCACTGGTTGGGCCATTTTCTTCTTCCCCCGATAAAACCGATGGTGAACCATCGGTTTTTTGTTGTCTATAGGTTGAGGCGATTAGGCTTCACTCTATAGACAAAAGCCTTCTCAACAGCCTTCTCAACAGTTTGCCCTACAAGCCCAGCAGTCGGACTACAATTTGCAACAAGTTCGATTGTCCTTAAGTGGGCACGCTACATTATTGATAAAGGCACATGGGTAATTGGTAAAGGTACGCTCTTGGGAGCTTTAACGCTGTTGCACCACAGGCTGTTGAGAGACATCCTCTTAAGACATTAGACATTAGACAATTCACCATGCTGGAAAGCCCATCCTATGCAGCCTCCATGGGCTTGTCACCGTGGCCTAATAACCGTTTTATTAACCTTTTCTCTGCATTTTCGCCATTTTTCGATGCCTAGCTCGCAAAGTTCTTCATCTGGGTCGTTCTTTTCAGAGTGGGAGACTCAATTTCCACAATTCTTTCCACAAATGGGTGGACTCCCTAGTCTTCAGGACGTTCTTCGACTCCGGCAAATTCATGCTTTGGAGCATGGGACTGTTTGGGTATTGAGTGAACAGCATCTGAATCAAGCTAGACGGATGCGTCCTCGGCTACCTCGAACCATCGCGGTAGATGATGAACACTTAAGTGGCCTCTCAACCCACGAAGGGTTTTATCTGTACGGCCAGGTTGAAACGGCGCAACTCACGCAAGCAGTGAGGCAAGCTTTACACCGACTCACTTCAGGAGAGTCATCCTTAGCCATCCATCCACGATGTGGGACAAACGTAGCCGTTGGGATGACTTTGACGGCGGGACTGGTGCTGGGTGCGCATCTGTTGTTCCCGAAAAATCCCTTAACACAGGCGATCGGACTCGGATCGGCAGTACTGACAGCTGCACATCTCACACCCACGATCGGCGAATGGGCACAAGCACACCTCACTACGGCCATTCCCTTCAACTTAGTGGTGCGCCGCATCTATCCCTTATCTGACCCAGGAGGACGCCCAACCCACTTCGTCCAGATTGGCTGGACGGAGCGATCGTAAAGCCTAGCAGCCTGACAAAAAATGCTGATCAAAAAATGATTGATCAGCATTTTAGAGCTTGCTTAATTTGTTCAGTTGAACTTAGCTATCCAACTTCGACTTGCTCCACATTCACGCCTGTTGCTCCACTTTGAGCCCTTGCAATTTCTACTAAGCGATTGAGAATATCTTGGCTGGGGACTTTCCCCTTCAGCACAACTTCCCCGGTTAACTGGGCCACCCACACCGTATCAATGTCAGCAACGGCAGCATCCTGATCAAAAGCCTGAGCAACCCGTTTGGCTAAGCCGCTTTGATCATACTCTCCATTTAAGCCAACTCGTTCAGGGGGAATGGACTCAGCCGGGACATCAGCAGTCACCATGGGAGTTGCCGCCGTCGCTTCCGGTGCGGCTTGATTTCCACCCCCAAAAATTCTTTGTAACCAACCCATAACTCTAGTTTCTCCAACTGTTCTAATTTGTAAGAAGATATGAGGCTAGACTTTGTTCAAGTTAGTTGAATCACTAACTGTGGACGACTTAGAGCACATTAGAGCACATTGGTTCAAACCCATAAGTGCCCAAATAGGGAAATTTTAAGCTTTCAATCTCATCCTCAGGTTTGTTGAATCTCCAGCTAGCGCCGACTATCCAAAAACGTCGAAATCCATGACTTCGAGAAGCGATCGCAAATCTCCCTAGGGAACTCACCCTGCACGATACAATAGTGAACGGGCAGCGTGCTGAAACTGCTCAAAAGTCTTTAGAAGTTGTTAGCAGTTAGGGTTGCAGGATATTCGGATTCAAGACCTGCTGGCCAGCAGAAGGATCCATCTGTACCACCAGCTAATTGGCTGCGCCACCGTTGACCGTTCGATCGATTCACCCTTGCATTAATTTAGTCGGCTATTAACTTGCTATGAAGCACACGCTGTCGGTTTTAGTTGAAGATGAAGCTGGAGTCTTAAGTCGCATTTCTGGGCTATTTGCGCGTCGTGGCTTCAATATCGAAAGTTTGGCCGTAGGCCCAGCCGAACAGATGGGAATTTCGCGCATTACCATGGTGGTTCCTGGGGATGCCCAAGAAATTGAGCAGCTAACCAAGCAGCTCTACAAGCTGGTCAACGTTCTGAAGGTGCAGGACATTACCGAAGTTCCTTGTGTGGAACGGGAGTTAATGCTGTTGAAGGTCAATGCCAGCAGTGGAACTCGATCGGAACTCTTGGAACTGGCTCAGATTTTCCGGGCAAGGGTCGTCGATGTGGCTGAAGATTCCCTCACGTTGGAAGTCGTTGGGGATCCTGGAAAAATGGTGGCGATCGTCCAGGTATTGAACAAGTTTGGGATCCGCGAAATCGCCCGCACCGGGAAAATTGCCTTGACTCGGGAATCGGGGGTGAATACCGAATTCCTCAAGTCTCTGGAAGCTAAGGTGGTTTAGTCACATTCCGCAAACCTTAGCCAAATCCAGTCAAGCCAAGCAAAACCCGGGAAGACATCAAACCACTGTTCCTCCCGGGTTTTTAATTGTTCGTCATCCATCCGTCATTATTTCTGACTATTCATTTTCGGGTCAAAGGGTAACCCATCGCGGAACTCTCCTGAAAACCGTTTGCCATCGGCAAAGACCATGACTCCGCGTCCTTCGGGTTTCGCCCCGCGCAGTTCTCCGGAATAGCTGCGGTAAGTTGATCCTGCGGGGTAGGCACAGCTTCCCCGTCCTGAAAGTTGGCTACTGAAAAAGACTCCTTGGCAACGAATCCCTTTAGAGACAAAGACCCCTTGCCCCTTGGCTTGTCCAAGGTAAAACGTTCCGGAGTAAACACTGCCATTGCTGAAGGTAAACACCCCTTGCCCGTGGGGACTGCCTTCTTTCACCGAGCCGATATAGCGATCGCCATTGGCCATCGTGAATGCTCCTTGCCCATGGGGTTGACCATTTTTGATTCCCCCTTCGTAGCGATCGTTATTGGCAAATAAAAACATCCCTTGGCCATTGGGGATCCCGTTACGCACTTGGCCTTCATAGCGATCGTCGTTGCTATAGACAAGAATCCCCCGCCCATTCGGAATCCCATTTCGCATTTGCCCCTCATAGGATTTATAGGGAGCCGAACCAGGATTTTCTTTGATATAAGCACAAATCCAGTTGTCTCCGCCTCGGCGTTCACAGCGGGGCTTAACGAGGTCGTCACCGGATTGGGCCTGGGCAATTCCCGCCCAACCACCTACCACGCCAACCCCAACCAATGTGAGGAGCGAAACCCTAAATAATTGCTGTGTCTGTATAACCATAACGGTATCAACTCTTACTCAATAATCAGTGCTAAAGAAATGAAGGAAGGGGGGAGATGAAATAAATGCACGGGCAGAGGTTTCCCTTTCAGGGTACCCGCTCTTATCTTGCTGCATACCAAAGATGTTAGGCACTATAGGCCGTAGGCACTAAAGGGTATATAGGCTACCTGCACTAAAGGCTATCTGCACTACAAGCTATCTGCATAAAGGTTATATGCACTAAGATTTTATGCGCTATTTCCGGAGTTCGGACGATAAAGGGGTTTTGGGGCCGATCGCATAGCCCTTTTGCTGAATGAGTTGCCGCAAATGGTCAACTCGACTTTTCGGGGTCGGATGGGTGGCCAGTAAGTCAATTTGTTTGCGATCCTTTTTACTCATTCGATCGAAGAAATCAACCGCTCCCCCCACTTGACCATATTGGGCATTCAGTAACTGAAGCCCCACTTCATCCGCTTGGGTTTCCTGGGATTGGGAAAACTGGGCACGGCTAATGGCTGCCACGCTGGAGGCTCCTAGGGAAACCAAAGATCCCCCATCGCCCGTCAGTGCTGTAAATGCCAGTTGAATTAAGAGCGCATTGCCGAGGCCTCGCAGGTGATCCCGGTTGGCAAAGTGGCCCAGTTCATGGCCCATGACCATGACCAATTCGTTCTCTGACTCCGTTTGGTTCAACAAACCTTGGTAGATCAAAATGCGATCGCCGGGAATGGCCCCCGCATTAACGATCGGTTGAGGGATATAGAGAACTTGGTAATTACGGTCTTTCCGCTTGTCCGCAGGCAGTTTGGCTTCCAGTTGATCCAGAAGCTGATTTAGCTTTTCTTGGGTCGTGCCCGCTTCGGCCATGCGTTCATAGGTCGGGACGATCGCAGCTCCCAACTTTTGCTCAACACTGGGAGGGATCCACCAGATGATCAAATGGACAATGACAGAAATTAGCCAAATCGTCCCTATCACAAAGCCAATCCCAATGACAGCCAGCTTAAAGAGATCGAACCCGCTGGATTCGGGGTTACGATCGCTATGGGCAGCAGTCCCAGAAGGAATTTCGATCGGCATATTAAGTCGCCTGGAAAGTTAAATCATCTGAAAAGAGATTCAAGGATTTCAATGCATCCCTACCAGTCCTACTCAGGGTTGCGGCAGTTGGCCTCAGGACGAGTTGAGTCACTAGCTTCAGGAGGGATCTAGTTACTCTTGACGGGACGGAAGGCATTGAGGAAGTTCAGCAAGGGATTCAAGTGACGAGACTGGATCCATAGCCGACCTTGACCGCTGAAGCGGCAAACTAAACCCTCTCCACCAAAAATACTGGTTTTCAAGCTTTTGAAAGACAATCCACCCAACATTTCCACGTTGTAGTTCAAGGTGTCTTCGAAGGCGACCACATAGCCCGTATCTACAATATAGGATCCATTGACTGGAATTTCTAGAATGGCTCCGTAGGAACTAAACCAGATATCACCAGGGCCGATCGCCTGCACCAGGAATAACGATTCACCACTGAAAAAACCCTTAAAGCCTTGAAACTTCGTATTCAGTTCCACCGTGGGGCTACAGGCCACGAACCCCGATGATTGCACCATCAACGATCGACCACTCTCTAGCCGATAGTAACAAATGTCGCCAGGGATCCCAGGAGCAATGTAAATGTCACCCGGTTTGCCTTGGGCTGTAAATTCGCTGATGAACAGGGATTCGCCGCTAAACATGCGACCAATACTTTTCATCATGCCCCCTCGCATTTTGGATTTCATTTCGAGGTTGGCATCCATAGCGGCCATGGCTCCCGCTTCTACCAGAATGGTTTGATTGCTTTGCAGCTTGACGGTCAGACCTGCGTAGGCCGGAGCATGTTCAATTTCGTAGGTATAGTCACTCATGACGTTTCAAGCAGTAAGGTTATCTCACGAAAAGGGCTGATCTTTGTCCATCTCATCTCCCCAGGATGCAGCTCGCGAGCCGATCGCGGAGATCGCACAAGATCCAGCAGACTGGTGCAACCGTTAGCGAGGGGGTAATTGGCTGCCGACCATGCGACCAAATGCCCCCGGATTGTGGGTTTGGCAGTAGAGTTTCCCTCGGCCTTTAAAGCGGCAAATAAAACCTTCTCCACCGAAAAATGCTCCCATCCAGCTTTGGTTAGCTTTGCCGATCGTGAAACTCAGACTCTTTTCAAAGGCAACAATATGGCCGGTGTCTACAACGTATTCTCCATCCACATCAATTTCGTAGATTCCACCAAAGGCACTGAGCAACACCAATCCAGAGCCACTGGCCGTCAACCAAAACAGTGATTCTCCGGAGAACAGCGATTTAAACCCTTGGAACCCCAATTCAATGTCTACCCCTGGGGTACTGGCCATATAGCCCGTGGACTGAATGACCAGTTCTGCCCCCTTGAGTTGATAGGGCAGAATGTCTCCCATTAATTTAGGTGCAAGAAAAATTTCCCCCGGTTCCCCATGGGTTTGAAAAACGCTTAAAAACAGGGATTCTCCCGCCAACATTCGCTTGAGCCCGCCTAGAATGCCGCCACCTTTACCTTTGCGCAGGGTGGTGCTGACATTGAGGTTGCTGCTCATGGCCACCATGGAGCCCGCTTCAGCCACCAATTCTTCGTTGGGAGCCATGTCGATTTTGGCGATCGAGCTATCCGGTTGGTGCAAAATATCCAGTTTCATAATGAATTCTGCTAGACGACATGAGGATTATTTGATGAACCCAGGGATCCAGAAGACTTGGGCGGATCGATGCATCGATCTACAGATCTTGCCCATGGGACTACCAACGAATCTTGCTGCGTAGGAAGCCGACCAATCCACTGATGCTGCGGGATTGTAGGTAGACTTCGCCTTGGCCCGTGAGTCGGTTGACTAGTCCTTCTCCAGAAGTCACTGAACCCAGCAGGCCCCCGGCTAGCTTGATATTCATTTTGATGCTGGGATCGTAGGCAACCAGGTGGCCAGAATCGACAATATATTCCCCATTGATTTGCCGCTTGCTGAGCCCACCGTAGGCCCCCAGGAACACAATGCCATTGCCGCCAACCTTCAGTTTGAAAAGCCCTTCACCCGCCAGCCAACTGGAAAATCCAGCCCAGTGGACTCCCAAATGGACGTTCCCCGCGTGGGCAATGTAGGCTCCGGGTTGGAGGCAGAGTTCCCGATTTTTTAGTTCGAGGCAGGTAATGTCCCCGATCGTGGATTGGGTCAACACGACTTGCTGGGGCTTCTGGGTGGAATTGCTAAAGGTATTAACGAAGAGCGATTCTCCGCCTAAAAAGGTTTTTAACAAGGCTGGGATCAAGCCCCCGGAAAACGAGGTTGCGATCGTCACGCCACCGTCCATACTGGCCATGGCTCCCGCTTCAGCAACCAAGCGTTCGCCGGGATTTAAGGTGATAAAAACGGTGGCAAAGGTAGGCTTATAGCGAATGTCATATTTCACAAAGGGCACTCCTTCAGGTGAATGAACCACGGTTCAATGAAGCACTGTGCATGCAAATTGCGCTGGGTACTGAGAGATCTCTAGCGAAGGTTGAGACAGGTTATGCACTTATCCTCAGACTACCCACCGTTACGATAGCTATAACTTCACCGTTCGATCACAAACTTTCCGATCGCTCTTCGCACCCGTTCAACCGGTGTCTGCCGAAACATGGACGATCGCATCTGAGGGCTAGCGGTTAAACCGAGCCTAGGAGAGATCTTATGGCGCAATCTATCTGTGGAGACTTACCCTAAAAAGAGTTTGTAGGCAGGATTCTGGCTCTCGTCCCAATAGCGATAGCCCAGGGTGTCTAAAAAGGCTTGCCACTCAGGCATTTCCTGGGGCGGCACTTGCATCCCTACCAGAATGCGACCGTAGTCGGCACCGTGGTTGCGGTAATGGAACAGGCTAATATTCCAGTTGGGACTCATGCAACTGAGGAATTTAATCAAAGCACCGGGCCGTTCTGGAAATTCAAAGCGATAGAGCAGTTCATGATCTGCCAAGGTGGAGTGGCCGCCCACCATATGACGCAGGTGGAGCTTGGCCAGTTCATCGTCGGTGAGATCGATCGTTTCAAAGTGGTTCTGCTCAAAGATTTCCTTGATCTGCACCGCATCCGATCGCCGACTAATTTGAACCCCAACAAAAATGTGAGCTTCCTTCGCAGCGGAAATGCGGTAATTAAATTCCGTAATGTTGCGAGTGCCTAAACATTCACAAAACCGCCGAAAGCTGCCCCGTTCTTCAGGAATGGTCACGGCAAAGACTGCCTCCCGCCGTTCCCCAATTTCCGCCCGTTCCGCCACAAACCGCAGCCGATCGAAGTTCATGTTGGCCCCACAGGCCACCGCCACCAAGGTTTGACCGTGAATACCCGTTTGCTCAACGTAGGCTTTAGCACCCGCGATCGCCAAGGCTCCGGCGGGTTCTAGGATCGATCGGGTGTCTTCAAACACATCTTTGATGGCAGCACAGGTATCATCGGTGTCTACCAAAATAATGTCATCTACGTATTGCTGACAAAGCCGGAAGGTTTCTTCCCCCACTTCCCGCACTGCCACGCCATCGGCAAAGAGTCCCACCTGGGGCAACCGAATCCGGTGGCCTGCTTTGAGCGATTGGCTCATGGCATCGGCATCTACAGGTTCCACGCCGATAATTTTGGTCTCCGGAGATAAGCGTTTGATGTAGGCGGCAATGCCGGAAATCAGCCCCCCCCCGCCGATCGCGACGAAAATCGCATGGATAGGCTTTTGGTATTGGCGGAGAATTTCCATGCCGATCGTGCCTTGCCCCGCAATCACATCGGGATCATCAAAGGGATGGATGAAGGTTAAGCCCTTTTCCTGCTCCAGTTGCCGCGCATGGGCATAGGCATCATCGTAGGTATCGCCATGGAGCACCACTTCCCCGCCGCGCGCCACGACCGCATTGACCTTCACCTGGGGCGTGGTCACAGGCATGACAATAATCGCCTTTGTCCCCAACTGTCTCGCACCCAGGGCAACGCCTTGGGCATGGTTGCCAGCGGAAGCCGCAATGACCCCCTGGGCCAAGACCTCCGGCGGCAGTTTTGCCATCTTGTTGTAAGCGCCCCGCAGCTTAAAGGAAAACACCGACTGCATATCTTCCCGTTTCAGCAGAATAGTATTGTGCAGCCGTGCTGAAAGGTTATGGGCTACTTCTAGGGGGGTTTCCTGAGCAACATCGTAAACACGGGCGGTCAGGATGCGTTCTAAATAGTCGGTGTGCATTGTTCGAGAAAGCGCCGTAGAAGAAAGCGCAGGTAGAAGAAGGGCAGCCGATCGTGAATGGTCTGGAAACGGCAGTTCTCTGAAGGGAACCTTTCTTACTCTACAACTGCCTACCCCGGCAAAGCACAAACCTTGGGTTAAACCTTGGAATAGGGAAACCTTGATAACCCTAGAGGATTGCTGGAGTACCGTTGGAAAATACTGTTGGGGAAATATTAAAAAACTCAGCCCATGAATCGTAGTCGAAATGGGCTGAGCTTTGTCAGAATTACCACTTGGGCGAAACCACCCTCATGTAACGAGCCTAACACTGAGGTTTTTGGAGATTTATTCTTCTTCCGGAACTTCATAGAATCTTGTTCCTAGCAATGCCTGTAACAATCAGTTAGCAGTCCCCGCCAACCTTGAAGAACCCTACCCAACTGGGTAAGACGCAGCGATCGGGGCCTTGCTTATCCTGCTTATTTTTGATTTTTATTAAAAAATTTTTTATCGCAGACTCACAGGCAAAGTTGAACTGACCCAGCAAGTTTGCTGCTGCCCTCGGTAGATCAGCCACAATTGCAGGTAATTCCCTCAATAGGATCGATTGACTGGAATCAATTGACTGGAATCGATCGATCTAATGCTGTAGGGATTTACGGTGACTAGAATCGGGCCGTCTGCAATCCAATCACAGAAATTACTATGGTGCTTCAGGGAATCGATATCTCGGAATATCAAGAAATCATTAATTGGTCTGCCGTCAGTGCAACCAATACGGTATTCGGAGTCGCTAAGGCCACCGAGGGTGTACAGTCTCGCGATCCCATGTTTCTGCGCAACTGGGCTGGGATGAAGTCCGCAGGCTTAATGCGCAGTGCTTACCACTTCTTTGTGGCCAATAAAGATCCCTTGCTGCAAGCCAAAAATTTTCTAGGACTGACCCAAGCCGTTTGGGAAGACAGTGATCTTCCCCCCGTACTGGACTTGGAAAAAAGCTATGGCTTGGATCCCAATACGGTGCTCGATCGAGCTGGACAGTGGTTGGATGCTGTGGAAGCAGCTTTGGGACGGCAACCGATTCTCTACACCTTTCCTAGCTTTTGGCACGATGCTTTAGGAAACTCGCCTCGTTTAGCCCATTACAAACTCTGGATTGCCCACTACGAAACCAATAATCCTTGGGTACCCGGCGGTTGGAAGACCTGGACATTTCACCAATACACCGAGTCTGGTGCAGTCTCTGGGATTGCAGGCCCCGTCGATCGCAATACCTTTAATGGCGATCTAGATTCCCTGGCCCGATTGCTCAAAGACAAACCCCCACTCCGCCAAGGGTACGAAGGTCAAGTCGTGCTGGAACTACAAAAATTGTTGAAGGGCAAAGGATTGGATGTGGGGAATCCTGATGGTGATTTTGGGCTGAAAACGAAAAATGCGGTTCGCACCTTCCAGTCCGCCCAGAAGTTGGCAGTCGATGGAATTGTGGGAAGCAAAACCTGGAATGCACTCTTGAGTAGCAGTGGAATGACAACGCCCCGCCCCCCTTCCAACTCTACGTTGGTTGATGTCTGTCGCAGTTACAAAGCATTGGCTCACCAAGATCAAGCATTGCAATGGTTACAAAGCAATATTGCGAAGCCAATTCTGGATCAATTCACTCTGCAGTGGCGGCAAACACAGTCCGTTTCGACATCACCGCTATCATTCATCAATGTTTGCAAAAGCTACAAAGCCCTGCCCCACCAAATCCAGGCATTACAACAACTCCAACAAAAACTCCCCCAAGCCACGTTGTCCCAGTTTCTCCAAATTTGGCGTAACTAAAAGCGATAGAATCAAAGGCCAATTCTACAAACAAAGCAACGGACTCAAGTCAGGAGTCGATCGGGGTGCTTTGGTCTAGCTGAAGGAGCGATCGCGGTTGGTCATTGGAACACCACAAACAGGGAAAAAAAGCAGGATCGTCGTCATTGGGGGCGGGGCAGCCGGTTTTTTTGGCGCGATCGCCGGTGCAGAAGTCAATCCATCGGCTCAGGTGACTGTCCTGGAGGCCGGTCGGGAATGCCTCGCGAAAGTTCGCATCTCCGGAGGGGGACGCTGTAACGTTACCCATCACTGTTTTGACCCCGCCGCCTTGGTGCACCATTATCCTCGGGGAGCTAAGGCGTTGCGGGGAGCCTTTTCCCGGTTTCAACCCAAGGATACGATCGCCTGGTTCACCCGTCGGGGTGTGGAACTGAAAACCGAAGCCGATGGCCGGATGTTTCCCACCACCGATGACTCGGGCACGATCGTTGATTGCTTAATGACCGCCGCTCGACAGGCTGGCGTCAAATTGTGGTTGGGAGCCATGGTGAAAACCGTGGAAAAAGTCGGGGAGACCTTTCGAGTCCACCTGCGATCGGGGGATGAGCTCGTGTGCGATCGCCTGTTGTTGGCCACGGGTAGCAGTCCCCAGGGGTACCAATTGGCAAAGGCATTGGGTCACACGATCGTGCCTCCCGTCCCCTCGTTATTCACCCTAACGATTCGGGATCCTCGCCTACAGGACTTGGCGGGGGTTGCGGTTAGTAATGCCCATCTCAAGCTACAAGTGGAGGGCGACTCCGCCAAATTGGAGCAAACCGGGCCAGTGCTGATTACCCACTGGGGGCTGAGTGGGCCAGCGGTCTTAAAGCTATCAGCTTGGGGGGCTCGTCTCCTGCATCAAACTCGGTATCAAGCCAAACTCCGCATTAATTGGCTACCCAGTTCCACACCGGATAACCTGCGGCAAGAACTGTTAAAGGTCAAATCCCAACTGGCCAAAAAAACGATCGCCGGAAATTGTCCCGTCATGCTGCCCCGCCGTCTTTGGGAAAGTCTAGTCGTGCAGGTGGGGATCACGCCCCAAGCCCGTTGGGCGGATTTCTCGAAACCAGCCATGAACGCACTGATTCAGGAACTCTTTCAAGGGGAATACGTCGTCTCTGGTAAGGGTGTCTTTAAGGAAGAATTTGTCACCTGTGGTGGGGTCGAACTCAAGGAAGTAGACTTTAAAACCCTAGAAAGTCGGATTTGTCCCGGCCTTTATTTCGCAGGGGAAGTGTTAGATATTGATGGCGTAACGGGTGGGTTTAATTTTCAAAGTGCCTGGACAACGGGTTGGCTAGCAGGGCAAGCGATCGGTCAGGGGTGTGACCATCCAATCCACTAAGCCCATGCACGCTAAACCCATGCGCTAAATCCATCGGCTGCATAAATCGTTCAGATACGCCGTTAGATCAGATACGCCGTTAGAGTTCTGTATCGGGAATCTAGATCCATTGGAGAAAGCAATCCGTTCTCCACAATCCAGATCTTGAGGCCAAACTTGCCCGGTCAAAATCTACAAACTGACAAAATCTACAAACTGAGAGGTGGCTCAATGAGGGGAAGATTCACAGGATTAGGCATTTTGGGCGCGATCGGAGTGAGCCTGCTGGGGGCACCCATGGCACAGGCTGACTGGCCTGGACAAGTCTCTGGGCACATCTATGTTGGCGGTGAACAACGCCGGGTTGAAACCTCTCGGACAATCATTATCAATGGCCAAAATAGCCAACCCACAGTTATCTACGAGAAAACTGAACAACGGCAACCCAGTCATTGGGGCGGTTCTGCCAGCTATTACTCCTATGGCAATCACAACAACTGGGAAAACCGCAATACCTGGGAAAACCATAATACCTGGGGCAATCATACCTGGGGCAACCCCGGCAACTGGCCCCAGCGTCGGTTTCCTCCCACTCCCCCAATTACACACCAGCCCTCAGTGATCTATCCATCCGTTGGACAACCGATCGTCATTAATAACCCTCAGAATGTCTATATTGCACCCCGACGATACTCAGGATACAACTTCCGCACACGGGTTTGTACGACCAGCTTTGAGGGCATTCGCACCTGTAATGATTGACAAGGGATGAAAGGATTGGTGAGGGAGGACGGGCAACCCAGGGAAGATGACCGCAGGACACTGGTTCATCTAGCCCTAGATCTCGTAGCCCTAGATCTCGCCCTTACAGGCCCCAACCTTCCTGTTCCAACTCCTCAATGACTTGCATTCCACGGGTATCCCCGAGCTTCAGCATGGCAGATTTGGCATCTTCTCGCACGCTGAGATCTTCATCCTCAGCAAACGCTTCAATCAACGCATCTACTGCGGTTGCATAGATCACATTCGAGGGCAGTTCCCGACACAGTTCTCCGATCGACCAGGCGCAATTACTCCGCACCGCAGACACCGCATCCCGACGTAACCCTTCAATCAAAGGGGGGATGGTGGTAATCATTTCCTCGTAGCCGATCGAGGCCATTTGAGCCAGGGAGCTAGCAGCCCACAGGCGAACCGCCGAAATATCATTTTTCAACGCTTCAAGGAGGGTAGGCAGCGTCCGCTTGTCCCGGCAGTTACCCAACGCCCAGACAATCCCTTTGCGCACATAACCGTTCCAATCCTGGTTGTATTGGTTAATGAGCGGTTCCACCACTTCCGGACTGGTATTACGACCCAACCCATAGGCTGCGCTGACCCGTACTAAGGCACAATCATCCTTGAGTAAGTGGATCAACGGCGCGATCGCACGAGCATCTTGCAACTCACAAAACACCCGTGCCGCAGTCATCCGCTGCTGGACATCGGGGGAACTCAGTAACGGCAAAATCTCCTCAGGATTGGGCTTAGGCATCCCTTCTTCCGGGGAGATGACCGGGAGCCGATCTAACGGATCTTCTAAATCGGCTTCTAAATCGAGAACGCTTAAATCATCATTGCTATACATAACTTTTAAGGGTATCGGGTAAAGGGTGCCTGGGTAAAGAGGCATGCAGTTCACCGATGGCCGATTACAGCATCAATGGGAACAACTCAAGACAACTCCGTTGCTACAACTGAAGTGACAAGTTGGCAACTACTGGGCAACTATAAACTTTCGAGGTAGCTTAAGAGGTCTGCCATTTCTTGGGGACTGGGCTGAAACTGCGGCATAGGTGGAGTGTTGCCGCTAATGACTTGCTCAATCAATGCTTGGCGGGACTTATGGCCGGATACCCCTTTTAGACTGGGGCCAACTTTGCCATCAGCCATTAAGCCATGGCAACCAGAGCAGTTCATTTGAAAAATTGCATGACCTTGCACAACGTTTCCTGGGCGGGTCAGCACACTGCGGACGTAGGGATCGGGACGATGAAAAGGTCTCATCCCCATTAATGCCAAGGCACAGGCCAACAGCAGTACTAGAAGCCCTAGCGCTGCCCTACGATTCAAGCCTTCAGTTTTGACCAACTGCTCGTTCAAAGGTCTTTGCTTATATCGACAATTTAAAAGGAAAGTTACGAGACTCTCTATACAAACAGTAACAAACTTTAGCCATCTCAGTCCACGCAAATCTACGGATAGCAACCAGGCTAAGCTTTAGGGGCTGAAGGGCGATCGTTGCTCTCCCCCGAAATTTGTATGGTTTTATGGGAATTTCTTCACACAAGGTGATGTTTTGACTGCGAAACAGATTACCATAGGACAGGGTTATGAATTGATACAAATTTGCTGTGCAAAAGCAGCATTGTTGTTAGGAGGCGAGAACATGGTTGAACCAATTTTGTTGGGCATTGTCCTAGGTTTAGTTCCTGTGACGATCGCAGGGTTGTTTGTTGCGGCTTACACGCAGTATCGTCGTTCTAACCAGTTTGAATAGGTTAGTTTGTATAAGTTAGTTGATTGGCTTAGGTTTTGACTTGACGAAATGTTGACTGACGGTTGTTCTGACTTAAGCAGTACAAAGCTCATTTAGAAGAGCTAGTTGACTTAATGTCACGTTCGCCGATCGTCAAACAATTGAAAAAGCTTTGATGACAAGAAATTTGCGAATGAGGATATAGGATCCATAGTTCAATACTTCTGATTTAGGTCATCGAACCTTATAGTTAAGTCAACTTAACAATTACATCAAAAATTTCATCAATTCAATCAAGCTTTACGATCGCGCTACGGTTCGTGAAGCTTTTGTTTTTTTGAGGTGCTGATGACTGTGCTCATTGACTGTGCCTATTGACTGTCCCCATCCAGCCGTGCAGGCCATGGGTGTTTCGAAACAGACTTGTCATCCCCTTGCCATATAGCCTGCCTAAACTATAAGCATTAAAGTTAGGAAAGTGGCTACTGGACAAACATCATGGAACCCTCTCTGATGAAGTTTTTATTGTGGGATACGTTCCACATTATCTATGTCCATCGGAATTGGATGGGCTGGAATTTATTGTTAGCGTTAATCCCATTGGTTTTAAGCGTTATATTATTTCGCAGGGGCGAGTTGGATACGACTTCTACTAAACCGTATCAGGAAAAACCGTATCAGGAATCGCAATCGACTCAATCCAGACAACCTCGATCGCGATCGATTCACGATCGGATAATTGCACGAGGACTACGGTATCTCGGAAAATTAACAGCCACAGTACAGAGTCGTTCTTGGCTGTGGTGGGTGGGGTTCATCATCTTTGTTGCCTTTCTACCAAATGCACCTTACATATTGACCGATGTCATTCATCTAGTGAAAGCAATCCAAGGTGAACCTTCGATTTGGCGGAGTTCGCTAGTATTTATTCCTGTGTTTTTAGGATTTATGTTTTTGGGATTCGAATCCTATGTCATCAGCATGATTAACTTAGGCGCTTATCTCAATAGGACTGGAAAGAGCCAATACATTAGCTATGCAGAGATTTTTCTACATTTTATGAGCGCGATCGGCATTTATTTAGGCCGATTTATGCGGTTCAATAGTTGGGACATTGTAACCAATCCAGATGGCTTAGTTGGATATGTGGTAGATGATTTACTCCAGCATCAACCAATCACTGCGATCGTGTATACCTTTATCGTCATCACACTATTGTATATCCCAACTAAAGAAGTCACTCTAGCAGTGATTGCCTATCGCCAGTTAAATCGCCCCCAAACGATGGGAGATCGGCTAATTTTAGAATAAATAACTGGGAGAGCAACTGAGGAGTGACTGGAAAGGATCTAGGGCTAGGCTAGAGCAGCCCCTAGGGGGGAGACCCATAGCCTAGGGGGATGACTTAGAGAATAACTCTAGCGATGGGGTTGGAGCCAATGGCTCAGGCTAGGGATTGGGACTGAGCTCGTTATTCCGAGATGAGATCTGGGCATCATAAAAGAATGTGGCTCGACTCGTCTTGTATCCCTGAATATCCCCATGACCCTCAACCCGGCACCTAATCTGTCTGACTCTGTGCAACTGTCTGACTCTGTGCAATCCACCACTCAGCTTGAATCAGAAACCCCAACCTTAGATCAGCAGATCCAAGCCTTTACTCGGGTAATTCATAACATTCGAGCAGCCTTAGATCTAGAGACTATATTCAAGACCACAGCCACAGAAGTCCGAAAATTATTGGAAGCCGATCGGGTGGCTGTTTTCCAGTTTGACCTGAGCCAGGACTGGGCAGGTTCGTTTGTGTCTGAAGATGTCTCCCCGGTCCATCCCTCCGCTCTACAGGCATCGGTTTATGATCATTGTTTTGGGGGCAGATTTGCAGAGCAGTATCAACTTGGGCGCATTCAGGCCGTCGCAGATATCTATGAGGCAGAACTCAGTGAATGTCATGTTCAGATCTTAGAACAGTTTCAGGTTCGCGCCAATTTGGTTATCCCGCTCCTCCAGGACACAAAGCTTTGGGGACTACTGTGTGTGCATCAATGCCAAGGGCCGCGAATTTGGAGCCAGCGAGAAATTGAGTTCGTTCGTCAAATTGCCCAGCATTTTGATATTGCATTAAAACAAGTTGCTGATGTACAACAATTGCAATATCAATTACAGCAACAAAAGGCACTCACCCGCGTCATCACCCGAATTCGAGAATCGCTGAATCTAGAAACCATCTTTCAACGAACAGTCACGGAAGTTCAACAACTGCTAAAAGCCGATCGCGTAGCCATTTTCCAGTTCGATCGGCTACAGGATTGGGCCGGTAAATTTGTATCCGAAGATGTGAACGATGCCTATCCATCTGCCCTCGAACAACAAGTCTATGATCATTGCTTTGGAGAACAGTTCTCCCATTTCTACCAGCAGGGACGAGTGGGAGCGATCCACGACATTTATCAGCAAGATTTACAAGATTGTCATGTTGCCATCCTAGAAAAATTTGCTGTCCGATCCAATCTAGTTGCCCCAATTTTACAAGGGAAAGAATTATGGGGATTACTATGCATCCATCAATGCAGTTCACCTAGAAATTGGCTGCCCTCGGAAATTGAATTTGCTAGTCAGTTGGGAGAACAGTTAGGGGTTGCGCTGCAACAGAACGAACACCTCCAACACATGCAAGAACAGGCAACGCAGTTGGCGCAAGCAGAAATGCAAGCGAAGGCGGCAGAACGTCAAAAAATGCTGACCCAAACCTTCGATCGCATTCGTCAATCCTTGGATCTAGCAACCATCTTTCAAACGACTACCGCTGAAGTACGATCGCTCTTAAGTGCAGAACGGGTAGCGATTTTTCGATTTAATCCAGATTGGAGTGGGGATTTTGTGGCCGAGTCGGTTGCCCCCGGTTGGTTGCCTTTGGTTGGCGTCCTACCGTCCATTCAGGATACCCACTTGCAAGAAACCCAAGGAGGGCGGTATCGCCACAATGAAACGTTAGCCGTGGATGACATCTATACCGCAGGCCATCAACCCTGTCACGTTGCGCTGCTGGAAGAATTTGAAGCAAAGGCGTATGTAGTTGCTCCCGTCTTCCAAGGGTCAGAGTTATGGGGATTGCTAGCAGCCTATCAGAATTCCAGCGCTCGTCAATGGCAGGCCGATGAAGTAGATCTGTTGACACAAATCGGCTCACAACTCAGTATGGCCCTACAGCAGACAGAACATGTCCGCCAACTGCAGGCGCAAGCCATGCAAATTGCCAAAGCTTCAGAACGCCAAGCTGCCCTTGCAACTACGATCGCTCGCATCCGCAAATCCCTAGACATTGAATCGATTTTTGAAACAACCACATTGGAAGTGCGGCAACTCTTGGGGGTTGAGCGGGTAGCGATTTATCGGTTTTATGCCGGGGGAGGCGGTGACTTTGTTGCAGATTCGATCGTCAGTGATTGGCAACCCATGCCCCCAAAAAATCCCATTTCGCTAGATCATGATTTTTTAAAGACCACTAAACGGGGTAAATATCCACGTCACGAGATGTTTGTCACCATTTCCCAAGGGGAAACCCTCTGGGGCTTATTAGTTGCCTATCAAAACTCCCAACCCCGCTATTGGGAAGATGAGGAAGTCAAACTGTTATCCCAAGTGGCAGATCAATTAGGAGTCGCTCTGCAACAAGCAGAACTCTTAGAACACACGCAGCAGCAAACCGAAAAGCTCAATCAAGCCCTAAAAGATCTTAAGGAATCCCAAGGCCAGCTGATTCAAGGGGAAAAGATGGCCAGTCTTGGACAATTGATTGCAGGCATTGCCCATGAGATTAATAACCCTATCAATTTCATCTATGGGAACCTCCATCACGTAAATATCTATACCCAAGATCTCTTTAAAGTGATTGAAGCCTATCAATCAGCAATATCCCAGCCCCAGGAACAGATCGAACAACTCTTGGAATCCTTGGACTATCCATTTCTCTGCAAAGATTTACCCCAGACCCTGACTTCAATGGACGTTGGGGTGCAACGCATTCGAGATTTAGTAGTCTCGCTACGGAACTTCTCGCGATTAGATCAGACAGCAATTGTCCCAGCAAATCTGCACGATGGGCTTGACAGCACTCTTTTAATCTTGCAGCATCGCATCAAACCCCAAGTCGACAAACGACCTGAAATTCAGATTATGCGCCACTATGGTGAGGTACCGCTAGTGGAATGTTATCCAGCACAGGTCAATCAAGTGTTCATGAATGTTTTAAGCAATGCGATCGATGCGATCGATGACGCCCATCAGCAATTTCCCCAACGTAATCCCTACATCAAAATCCACACCGTGACCCTAGCCAACCAAGTGGTTCGGGTCACCATCAGCAATAGTGGACCCGCGATTGACCCATCGGTCATTCCTTCCATGTTCGATCCCTTCTTCACCACCAAAGACATTGGCAAAGGAACGGGGTTGGGTTTATCCATTAGCTATCAGATCATTGTTGAAAAACATGGCGGGAAGATGGGATGCTTTGTCAATGACAATGAAGAAACCACGCTTTGGGTTGAGCTGCCGACGACAGGGCTACACTCAACAGGACTGCACTGATGTTGCCACTGATGGATTTCAGCAACGCTATTGATTCCAGCTTGATTCAGCCACTGAAGGTCGGAGCAGGAGGCGTTTTTCCATGCGGGCGATCGCGCGCCACGTTGTCCCCAAGGCATCGGGATTAATCGACACCCCTTGAATGCCGTGGGCAATCGCGGTTTCCAATAGCATCTCATCTGGGTGGGGTGAATGCAGGCAGAGGATAGCGGGAATTTGTTTTTGATTCGTGACTTGCAAGAGATCGGTAATCACCTTCAGCATGGCTGGATGATGCAGCGGATAAAACTGATTAAGATAGGCATCATCCCGATCGATGGCAAAGAGGAGTTGATGTAAGTCCCCCGTCCCAATCATGACCCCTTGAACTCCCGCATCAATCAATGCATCCAACGCAAACAGGATCGCAGGAACCTCCGCCATGATCCACAATTCCACATGGGGTAACTGGAGTAAATCGGTTGCCCGAATCCGTTGGTAACAGGCTCGAAATTCCTCCACAGTTCGGACAAAGGGCAGCACCAATCTAAACGGCCCAGAGGACTGCCGACAGACTTGTTCGATCGCTCGCAGTTCCAACTCAAACCAATCCGGGAAAATCTGATAGCCCAGGGTACCGTGGGCCGTGAAGATCGAATCGTGCAGGCCACTGCGATGATCTAGGGTGCGATAAAACAGCGGACGATCGCCAACCGCTTGGGTGAAGGCCGTTAAGCGATCGACAATGAGCTGGTGCAATGCCGACAGATCTGCTGGAGCCATTAAACTTGGTAACGCAGCATCCCGCAGCCACGACGCCAACATTAATTCCGATCGCACTAAGCCAATCCCATCAATTGGGAGCGATCGCAATGCCTCAACCCCATCCACTTGACTCAGGCTGACCAATAACTGAGTGGCGGTGACCGGATAACGGAGGGGATGGAGGGCCCGCTCGTCCGCGATCGTAGTCTGGGGCAACGATCGATCAACCCCCTCAAAATCCTCTGGGGACTCCACTTGATACACCTGGTGGTTATCAATGCAGAGCCAATCCCCCGTCCGAAACATTTGACTCGCTTGGGGCACATTCACCACGATCGGAATCCCCAGTTCCCGCGCCAAAATCGCCCCATGGCTGGTCAGACTACCTTCCTCAGTGACAAAGGCGATCGCATGGTTGAGCTGAGGCACCCAGTTGGGTTGCAACTTCGCCGTCACAATAATCCTTCCTGGAGGAATATCTGCTGGCAACCCATCCTGGGAAATAACCACCGCTGGCCCTCGACAGCGTTGTTGTCCAGTGGTTGAGCCCGCCAGTTTGACAGGCGCGGCACCGAGGGAGCGATCAGACTGGGCTTGAGGATCCACTAGGGAATCCAGTCGTTGTCCGAGGGTCGGCGCTTCCCTGGAACCTGCCATCGGAGACAAGGCACAGAACGGGAAATCCGGCGCAATGCCATCGGACACCAAATTCAGGCCAGGACGCACATCCATAACCCAGAGGCGATCGGGCTGGGCCGCACCCTGGGCAGTCGCGCCCCTTTCCCAGAGCACATCAACCCGTAAATGAGTTCCAACATCCTGTTGCAACCGCAGTCCAAGGTCGATCGTGCTTTGCAGTTGACTCAGGGTCAAGGCCCACGTCTCTCGATCAACACTGGGACAGCGGAGCAGTTGCCGAGTCGCCAGATCGATGGTGAATTCTTCGACCACCCCATCCAGCAGCGGATCAAGGGTCAGATCCCGGAGCAGGAGTAAGCCTTGGCCCTCACTGAGGTTCAAGGTTGCATAGGTCGCGATCGGGGGTAAGGCTTGCACGACAACGGACAGCGGGATCTCGTTCAAGGCATCGGTTTGCAATTGCCAGTAGGCTAGATTTCTGGCTCGAGCCACTTCCGCCCACACCTCTTTGAGCGATCGCAGGAAGCTCAACGGGCGACGATCGTACTGCGTCACCTTGGGCAGTAGGCAATCTTCTTCAGCTTGGGCCAGGGCCGCGCTGGGGCGTGTGATGGAACTGCGCAACCAGAGCCACTGGCCATCCCAGGAGTCCAGGGCAATGTGCTCCGATCCCCAGGGGGAAGCGGTTTGGAGGGTTGATCGTCCGATCGCCTGTTGGGCTAAGGCATCCACTGCCGTCCACAGTTCTGTGACCCAGGGATCTGTCAAGGAGACCTTGAGAATTTGTTGGCGACAATGTTGGGCCATGGACTGTAGTCGCTTGGGATCAGCGCTATTGCCTGAGATCCCGATCGGGGGGAGATCTAGATCCGCTAGAACCGCCTGAAAAACGTGCCTGGGAATGACGAAGCCGGACAGAATCGGATAGCCTCGCTGCTGTAGGTCGTGCAACTGCCAGGCCCGATCGCCCACAAAGACTTGATCGTTGAGTGCAAGTTGATCCAACCAATAGAATGCTTTAGCCACGGGCAGAAGCTCAAAAAGGACAACGACAGGCAAGTGGAGAGATTCAGCACTTGCAAAGATTCCCTTGCAAAGATTTCATCACTGTAAAACTCGATCGTTGAAAAACTCAATGTATTGAAAAATATTGCTGGCTGCTACCTATGTCGATACTTATACATTGAATACATTCCTTTTCCTAGTCCTGATTGAATCGGCCTCCATTTTCCTAGCCCTCACTGGATGAATTCCGGAACGCCCTAGAGCAAACTATTACAGAGCAGCCGTGAAAAGTCGCCCTCACTAGGCATTTGGGCATCCTAACAAAGAAACTGCAAACCGTGGCAAAGAGAGCGAGCAAATCAGGCCAGTGCAAATCAGTAGTTTTCTCAACCTCTTCTTACAAAATACCTGTGGACTCTGCGATCGGGCAGCAACAGACTGTCTCTGCCCCGCTTGCCAACACCAAGTTCTCTTAGATCGCGGCCAGGGTGCGGTGGCCGAACATCCAGCCACCGCCGATCGGGTCTTTGCCTGGGGGCGCTATGATCGCAGCGTGAAGCGGGCGATCGCCCAGTTGAAGTATGGCCACCAGCCCCAAATCGGCGACTGGTTTGGTCAGCAATTGGCGGCAGCTTGGATCGATCGGGGGTTGTCTAAAGCCTCTCCTCGGTTAATTGCAGTGCCCATCCCCTTGGCCGCCGATCGTCGGAAACAACGGGGCTATAACCAAGCAGAACAGATTGCCCGATCGTTTTGTCAGCGGGTTGGCTATCCCTTACAGCCTCAAGGCCTATTGCGGGTGCGGGAAACCCAGGCACAGTACCAACTGTCCGGTCGCGATCGGATAGACAATTTGGCCCAGGCGTTCCGGCTGAATCCCCAGTGGCAGCAATCCCCACCGCGCGATCCGGTTGTCTTGATTGACGATATCTATACCACCGGAGCAACGATCCAGGCAGCAACGGCAGTGCTACGCCGATCGGGGATTCGGGTCTGGGGCTGTGCAGTAGTAGCACGGGCAGGAGCCTCCCTCGGAAGTCCGCCCAGTTCCTGAAGACCCCCAGTTCCTGAAGACCCCCAACGCCTAGTGACGACGCAGGATGGTCGGCGGCGGAAAGTCGAGGGATTGGAAAACGGGCACCGGATCGAGTCCTGTGATGTGGTGGAATTCTTCTGGTGTGAGGGTGCGGGTCATGCCATCCATCGCCCAAGCCTGTAGGCGATCGTCTACGCAACTGAGAAACTCGATACCGCGAGGCATGGGAACCCTCAGCCACAATGCAGCCAGGGTTTCCGCTAGGGCTAGCTCAATAATCGGGGCCGCATACACATCCATCAGTTCATCCAAGCAACTCGCAAACGCGTCGGCTTCGGTGCCATCCAGTTGATAGCTACTGACAATGTGCTTCACCCTTTGGTAGCTGATTTTTTCCTCCAGCGTCATGAAAACCCCAGTCTTGGCAAACCCAATTGCGTCATCTTTTTCCCAGCTTATACCAGCTTTCGGAAATCAGGACGAATTTTTCTGAATCTTCAACGATCTAGCGCTTTTAGGCCAACCCATTGACCCAAGCACGCTTTCACTGAACCCAAGCACACCTTCCTAGGGTTACCTGCTGCATTGTACCGACTCCGCAATAACCTGGGTAACCACGCGCTGTGCTGGCACCGGAACCGTAGCTAGACGATCGCTACCAGGGATTTTCTCAACTATTACGATATTTTTGGTCGTTGTTTGCTAAATTGACTCAATCTTGTTGTTTAAAATCAACCACGATCGCATCGGCAAAACAAATGCTAGCACTACTAGAAAATCACGAGCTAATTAAGCCTCGATCGATTGATCTAATGCAGCTTTAGCAATGCGGGTAATATACACCGTGACAGCAACCGTAGCCACAAACCCAACAATTCGAATCCCCCATTGTGCAATTTGCACTTCATGGTTCATTGCCACATCTCCCACCAGTGAACCAATGTAGACGTACATCACTGTGCCAGGAATCATCCCGATCGAGGCTAAGGCGTAGTCTTTGAAGGAGACATTCGTCAGGGAGAGGGCATAATTCAGCAAATTAAAGGGAAAAACTGGAGACAGGCGCGTGAGTAACACAATTTTGAAACCTGCCTGTCCAATTGCGCGATCGATCGCAGCAAATTTAGCATTTCCTGAAATTTTCTGGTCAACCCACTGGCGGGCAACGGTTCGCCCCAGGAGGAAGGCAAGAATAGCCCCCAGGGTTGCCCCCACCAAGACGTAGAGAGATCCCCAAACAATCCCAAAGAAGGCTCCGGCTCCCACGGTTAACACCGTACCCGGAATGAGCAACACGGTGGCGATCGCGTAAATCGCGATAAACCCCAAACCGCCCACCAAGCCCAAATTCTGCGACCACTGCAAAACCTGTTCAAAAAATCCATTCATAGATAGGGAGTCATCACGTGTAGAACCGTCAGGATCAACAGTCCGATGACCCATTGTAGCTTTGTCGGCTAAGACAGGCAGGCTCGTAGGCTAAGACAGGTTGCAGGCTAAGACAGGTTGCAGGCACTACACGCTATGTACGCCTTACCGCTATGCTGGGATTACATCACCTTTGCAAGTTGTCTAGTCAAGCAGTAGTAAGCCTGTGTTGCCTGTCTTTACCCACCGATTGAATGATGTTCCTGCGCGGGATCCTGATTGGATCCTTTCCTTGACGGCAGAAGAGCGCACCCGATCGCGGCTCCACTGCAAAACAGATGAAGGGGAAGCCATCTACCTCCAATTGCCGAGGGGCACGGTTTTGCAAGAAGGGGATTGGTTGCAATCCAACCATGGTCATCTTTTGCAAATCCTGGCTAAGCCCGAGCCGGTACTCACGGTAAAAGCGCAGTTTCCCCTAGCCCTGTTGCAGGCAGCCTACCATTTAGGCAATCGCCATGTGCCGCTGGAAATTACAGCCACCTACCTACGGCTAGCTCCGGATCCAGTGCTACAGCATTTGTTAGAACACCGAGGTTTGACGATCGTGGAAGAGGTTGCCCCCTTCCAACCAGAAACCGGAGCCTACGGAGAGCACTCCCATTAACCCCCGCTACCCTCCCACCCCCCCACCCCGCTACCCCAAATATGCAAACGTCCGGATTACTACGGTTAATGCAATTGGTCAGTCCCAGTTTACCTGTGGGTGCCTACAGCTATTCCGAGGGGCTGGAAACCCTAGTTCAAAGGGGAACGATCGCGAATGTTGAGCAGTTACAGCACTGGTTAATCCAGGAGCTGACCTATGGGGCCGTGCGCTTGGAAGCGGCGGTGATGCTGCGATCGTACCAAGCCAGCCAAGCGGGAGATCGGGCAGCCATCCAGTACTGGAATCAATGGCTGACGGCAGCAAGGGACACAGAGGAGCTACGATCGCAGAGTTTGCAAATGGGGCGATCGTTGTTGCGGTTATTTCAGGATGTACAGAGTAGCTTAGATTCAACTCGGACAACCGATTTAGAAACAGTTTTAACAACACTAGACGCATTGAAATCCCAAGGCTGTCATTTTGCCATTGCCTTTGGCTTAGTTGCATCTATGTGGGAAGTGGAAGAAACTGCTGCACTATTGGGTTATTTACACAGTTGGGCCAGCAACTTAGTCAGTGCAGCGATTAAGTTAGTACCCTTAGGCCAAACGGAAGGACAACGGTTATTGTTAACGCTCAATCCCACGATCGAACAGGCAGCGCAAACGATCGTTCAGTTGGCCGATGGGGATTTGGTGAGCTGTGGATGGGGTTTATCCCTAGCCAGTATGCACCATGAAACCCTCTACAGTCGCCTCTTTCGCAGTTAAATGACAACAATCCATTGCGTCTAGAATGTATCTCTCAAATTCCTTCGGAGTTCTCCAAATACTCTAAGCACTATTTGATGACTATGAGCCAACATTGAAGAATATGTTCATGGAAATTAGCTCTTTAGATCAAAAATCATTTCAGAACCATCTAGCTAAGTTAGAGGATTTATTCTAGAAAATGCTTACTATATCTAGAGTAGTCAACTAATCCGAATCATCTAAAAGTAGTAGTCTCAACAAATGGATCTTCACTTCAATAAAAAAAATCGGACAATTACTATATCGAATACAGAATACATCGAATTGAGAAATCTATACTCTGCTATCCGAGAATGGGAGTACGAAAATATATCTGTACCTGTAATCGCTAGAGGATGTGGCTTATTTCAAGTAGCGAATGGGGCAAAAACTTCTCCCATAGTTATTCTTGTTGGAGGATGGAGAATTTTATCGGAGGGAAAGGTCACAATTGTTGGGGGATTATTTCGAGCTGAAGATGAAGAGGGTAGGTATATTAGTCCAGTTGCAAAAAGCTTTGGCAGTAATATTACGATTAGGAACTAAGAATGGTTGATGCACGAAACATACGTTCACGGGATGTGAAAAAGCTGTATGGCTTGACTCGCAATCAATGCAGTAATCCGGACTGTCGGCAACCACTTATTGTTCCGAGTAAGGCTTCTAGCAATTGTTACGGACAACTTGGAAAAATTGCACACATTAGGGCGGCTGAAGACAGTGGCCCTAGATGGGATCCATCAATGACAGATGATGATCGTAGATCATTTGCAAATCTGATTCTTCTCTGCTCTAGATGCCATGACTTGGTCGATGATATCGAACTTGCAGCAGAGTACCCCGTCTCCCTACTTGAGAAATGGAAGAGAGAACACGAAGATGTTTCGTGGCAGCCTTCTGAGAAGATCAACGACTGGGGTGTAATTATTATTCATGAAAATAACGAGCAAATTGAGCTTCCATATTTTCGAACACAAACTGGACTCCAGATATTCTCAGAGGAGCAATGGGCAATTGTAGAACAGGCATTCTGGATATATGTAGAGATTGCAGAAGTTGTGGGTGCACTAGACCATGCTCGCACTATGCATCAGACACTTATCCAGCATGGTCTATATGGAGAAAATAGCATAACGCAAAATATAGAAAGACTTTTCTCCTCATGCAGAAATCGACCAGATTTACTTCCTGAGTCTGCTGATCCCACAATTTATGAATCACCAGCCGCAAGAATCTTCTCAATGATGTTGGGAAATCCACTGACGCTGGATCAGGTTCTATGGTTATCTACACACCCACAGAGCGTTATAACTACTACTTCTCTCGATAATATAGGCACCAATGATTAGCCGATTGGGGCGGTATGCTAGGCAACGTAAAAAACGGTTGATTGCGGTAGTGGCAGTCCTGACGATCGCCTATTGCTCAACCTGCCTATTTTTATTTCTGCGGCAACGGCACCTGATTTATCGTCCTGCTCCAGACTTCTCCCTGCACCCCGACGCACCCGCCTTTAACCTGCCCTACGAAGACGTTTGGATGCCGATCGCGAATTCTTCAGACACCCTCCATGGTTGGTGGATTCCTGCGCCGACCCCCCAAGAATCCTTTGCACCCTTATCCAATGAACCACAACGGATTCTCACCCGACCCAAAGTCATGTTGTACCTCTGTGGCGTTGGCCGCAACATGGGGGACTACAATTACTTGGCTCGTGTATCGGCCTTTCGACAATTGGGCTTTTCGGTCTTGGTGTTTGACTATCGAGGCTACGGGCGCAGCAAAGGCGACTTTCCCACCGAAGCGCAACTGTATCAGGATAGCCAAGCCGCCTGGGATTACCTCCGCACCGTGCGCCAGATCCCCGCAGAAGACATTGTGATTTATGGCGAATCTTTGGGAGGCGCGATCGCCTTGGATTTGGCCATTCGCAATCCAACCGCAGCAGGTTTAATCATGCAGAGTTCCTTTACTTCCATGGCAAAGGTGATTCAGTCCAGACCGTTGCTCAATCTATTTCCGATCGATCAACTGCTGACGGAACGCTTCGATTCGCTCACGAAATTGCGAGTGCTACGCATTCCTGTGCTCTTTCTCCATGGCAGTGCTGATTCTGTCGTGCCCGCTGAAATGAGCCAACGTCTCTACACGGCAGCCCCCAATCCCAAACAAGTCTTATTCATTGCTGGAGCAGACCATGTCAGGATTTATCAACCGGGCAATCAGTCCTATCTGAAAGCCATTCAGAAATTTGTGATGCAACTCTCGAAGTGAGGCCAATCGCGCGATCGTTGAGATTGGTAATGACAGGCGATCGGCCATCACTTAATCGGGCTCATAAATTCCTGGGGATAGGTATAAACTTGATTCGTGCGAAAGCTGGGAACGGTTTGGTTAGGCATTGTTGAGTTGGGGGAATTTGGGTTGGGGTTATAGGTGCCTGGGCGGCGGGGCGGCGTTAGCACTTGCGGCGGTTGCAGAGGTGGCAACTCCACTGAGGGTTGTTTGGGTTCCGGCGGTTGCGGAACAACAACCTTTTCCTGAATTACCCGAGGGCGAATATTGATGAACACAATATTGCGTTGACTATCTACACAACCGACGATGTCTGGTTGCTGCGTGCCTTGGGGCAATTGGAACGTACTCGCAGTCCCGATCGGGGCGGGATATCCCAAGGAAGACGTGGCCCCACCGGGTCGGGGAAAATCAAAGGAACCCATGACGCCACCGGGTTTGGGAAAATCAAAGCCATCACTCAGGCCCACTTGGTTCAGGCTGAAGCGATTGCCACAGGTATCTTTGCCATCGCCGATCGTGATGACAATCCGGCTATCACCCGTTCGACTGACTGCTTGGGAAATTTGGGAAATTTGCGAGAGCGATCGGGTCTCAAATCCTTGGGGTTGGGCTTGGGCCGTGGGAACCCATCCCAGTAGGGTTGCCAGCATTAGCCCTACCACACCTCCCTTGCGAAGTTCCCTCGTCCAATTCTGCGTAGCCACTGTAGACTGCATCACTGTAGACTTCATACAAGACTCCTCGTCCTTTCAAAATTAGGTCTTGCGTCCTGCATAGGAGTCAAAACTAGGAATTATGCACATCCGGAACAGTGGTCTCTGGCTGCGTAATTTCCATCAATGCTGGCATTTATAATTCCTGTAGCGGCAACTTACCGATAACAAGCTACTGCTAACCCCCTCTGACAACTATGCGATCGCGTCCCACTCTCACTGACCGATTCTCGACCTTTCTGCAATTTGAAGGCGATCACCCCCAAACCTGGGTGCCCGATGGTCGGCTTCAGCGTAGTATGCAACGGTCATTGCAGCAGCACCCTAGGGAACTGTCTGAGAATTTTTGGGCCTTGTTTTGGTTCAAAGTTTGGCACCAGGAAAAGGCCAAAGCCACGCCCAGTCGGTTGCTGTCTCGATCGCTCTCCACCAATCACCTAGCTGCCTACCTCCAAGAAAGCTGCTACTGGTCAGCCAAGCGCATGTTGACCCAATTTAGTGCCGTGCAGTATACCGTAGCCGATTGCTTCCAAGGGGCGATCGTGCGGATGCAGAAAATTCTAGAGGGCTTTGATCCCAACCAAGGCTTCAGTTTAGAAAGTTACGCCAGCGCCATTTTTAGCAGCACAATTCGCGATACCCTGCGACAACGTCAGGAAATCGACATTTGTAGTAACTGGGCCTTATTGCGAAAAGTCAGCCAAAAGCGCGTGATTGAAGCCCTGCAAACCGCTGGACAGTCTGCAAACACAATTCAAGCTTACGTCCTGGTATGGCAGGAATTTAAGCGGCTCTACGTTCCGACCCAGGCCACGGGTACCCGCAAGTTGCCTCCCCCCAGCCCCGAAATTTGGCAAGCGCTCGCCCAAACCTACGATCGGGAGCGGGGCAGCCTCCCGGAAGCCTCGGCAGTCACGCTGGAACGCTGGCTCAATGCAACGGCCCAAGCCGTCAGGGTCTATCTGAACCCCAATGTGGTTTCCATTAATACCCCCAAGCCCGGGCAGGACTCCGGGGAATTACTGGACGATCTCACCGATGAGGTGCGGGGTTCATTGATGAATGACCTGATTGCCCAGGAGGAAGCCGAAGAGCGCAAAACCCAGCAACAGGACGTGAATCAGGTTCTTGTCGCAGCGATCGCCGATTGTGATGGCGAAATCCAGAAAATTTTGCAACTGTACTATGGCGAAGGACAAACCCAGCAGCAAATGGCCGCTCAATTGGCCATCAAACAGTACACCATTTCCCGCCGCCTGACCCGCGCCAAAGAGATTTTGCTGAAAAAACTGATTCTCTGGAGCCGAGATACCCTGCATATCGAGATCACCCCGGACGTAATAGACACCATGGGAACGGTACTGGAAGAATGGCTACAAAAGCATTACCAAGCTTAGGCAGCGCTGAACAATTGGCCATCCTGTCCAGCCCAGTTTTTTCCACAACGCACTAACCCTGTTCAGTCTGATCTCAGTTAAGGAGTCGCCCACTATGTTCTCAACCACCACCCCGTTGCCCCTCCCTCAACCAGAACAAGTTTGGCGACAAACCGATCGCTTTCGCATCTCGCCCGATCGCTGGACAGCCTATCTCAATCAACTGGCGATCGCAGCGATTCAACCCTGGTTACAAGCAGAATTTGCCCAGGTCAAGCCCGCCCTGAATAGTGTGGCCCAAGCCAGTCTCTGGAGCTGTACCACCGGAACCCCCTTGCTAATCAACGGTCAGCGCTGGGTGATCATTCCCACGGAGACGATCGACCAGGATGAGTGGAGCATTCCCCAGGAATGGATTGACATTCCCGATTGGGCAGCGGATTACTACGTGGCGGTGGATATCAATCCCGATGGCGGCGCAGAAATTTGGGGCTTTGCCAGCCATTACCAAATCAAGACCCTGGGCATTTATGAAGCGAACGATCGCAGCTACCGTCTCAGCGCCAACCATCTCATCACAGATTTGGCCACCCTGCACCTGCGCCAGGAATTTTGTCCCCAACCCCTGCGGGCGGCCATTGCGGAGATTCCTAAACCAACGATCGCCCACGCCCAGAATTTGATTGCCCGACTCGCAACCCTCGCCCCCACGATCACCCTACGACTAGAACTCCCCTTTTCCACCTGGGCGGGCCTGATTGCCCATGGCGGCTGGCGACAAGATCTGCATCAACAACGGCAAGGCTTGCAACAGCAACCGTCGATCGGGCAATGGCTACGGCAAGGCTTAGATCAACTGAGCAGTGAACTCGGCTGGCAGCAGGTAGACCTGCAATTCGCCACTGTGGGAGCCAGGGGCCATGGCGAAGACCCCTCGGAGACCGTGGCCTTTGCACGGCAATTAACGATCGCAGGGCAATCCTACGAATTACAAATCACCCCATTGGATGATTTCCTGCGGTTTGAACTGCGCAATACTAATTCTGGTGGTTTGATTCCTGGCGGCTTTCGGCTCACACTTTTGACAGAAGATTTGGAAATGTTTGAAGGTAATCAAGCATTGGCTGAATCTGCGATCGAGGCATTGACCTTAGAGGTTGCCTTAGAACACGGAGAAGGCATCGTTTGGGAAGTAGAACCGACCCCCGATGCCTTCGAACGAGAAATTGTTCGGTTGTAGTTTAGGTAGTAATAGGATTTCAGATTTAGCAACAGCTCCTAGCAATTTTCCGGATTTCCAGTCGCTGCTCAGCCACTTAAGCCGACTACACCTGTTCGAGACACTTTGGATTCGAGATGCTTTGGATTCGAGATACTTTGGATTAGCTAAGTATTAGTCAAGATGCTTCTTAGTCAAAACATCTGTTAGTCAAGACACATCTTGCAATAGATGGTGTTCCCTGATGATGTGGAATTGGGTTTTGTGCTGAGTCAAGCGCTGAGTCAAGCTCGGCATTTAGGAGCAGAACCCTGGAAATCTAACCCGGAAACTTGATTGATATGCTAATCCAGTAGTCACAGTCCCTAGCGTGACCGTTTTTCAGATTGGTCTTTACACCCCTAGAAGACAAAAGCCGACCATAGCGACTCACTGTAACGAGAACTGTAGCCGTTACGGCAAATTTACAAGTTACTCGTAAAAGTCGTCAATTTTAATCTAATCTACTGCGATCGCTTGACCTGCTGCCGCTTTACATGCCCAAACACCAATGCCTGCTTTAGCATGACAACGGCTTCCAGGTCATCTCCATTGCACCCTTGACCCACAAGACGACGAAGCTGTCCCTCATGCTCCTTCGAGAGATAGCCCATTTCTAGCACACGATGAACCAGCAAATAGATTGCAGACATGCACAGACTCCCTTACCTCGGTCGATCGGCTCACTCTGACTGAGACTAGAGATTAGGGATCGATCGTGGAGAACTTGTGAAGAGTGCAACATTTCTATAAACCTTATATAAAGAATATTAAAGTAATCCACTTCAACTAAAAATTTATACAAGTAGATGTAACGCAGATTACATATTTACAATCCTTAGCTTTTATTTATAAAACTACATGCGATGATGGCAATTTCTATTGTGAGAACAATTCCCATATCAAGCCGAGCATTTGGAAGATTGCAAACCCACCATCCCTTAAGGCAATAGATTTTCATCAATTTGGGCAATGCGTTTAAATCATATAGGCATCTGAGCCAGAGCAAACCGCCTTGAGGGGAGAAGTTCCCCGATCTTCGCTGCGGAGCAGCCCCGACGATCGCGCCTCACCACGAATTTATCGAACTCATGTCACATTTAGAATTCAGCTTGCGCCTTCATCGTTGACTCCCCCAATTCAAACAACAAAAAGAGGGGCAGCGCTATGCCTCCCTCCGTTTGGCTAGTGGTTTTACTGGGTTCTTAGGTTGATAGGTACTTGTGATGAGTACTGATTGATGAGTATTTGTGAACGGAATTGACTAGTCAGTCTCCGCCATTCCACTCGTTTCATCATCCTCGTCGGTCACCTCTCCACTCACCGGCACCACAGCCACCGCAGTAATTGCATCATCCTCATCCAGCCGCTGCAACCGCACACCCGTTGCTGGACGAGATTGGGCGGAAATGGCATCCACGGCTTGACGAATGATGATTCCCCGGTTCGTCACAAGCATCAGTTCCTCCCCTTCGTTCACCATGGTCAAGGCCGACAAGGTATCCCCTTTCTTACGGAATTTGGTGGCAATGATGCCCATCCCGCCACGATTTTGTAGGCGGAACTGTCCCACGGGCACCCGTTTGCCCAAGCCCCCTGTGGTCACTACCAAAATCCAAGGCCCCTGGTTTTTGCCGTCAGTCAGTTCCTCGGAGTCATCATCACTATCCGCTTCCAACAGGGCGGCCTGTTCCGCAAGAATTTGGCTGGAGACGATCGCCATGCCGACCAAGCGATCGCCCTCTTTGAGGTTCATCGATCGTACCCCACGGGTCGCGCGACCCAATGGGCGTAACTGATCGTTATTCACCCGGAAGTGAATCGCGCGACCTTGGCTCGACCCGAGGATAATACTGTCGTGCACCGTTGCTAGCCGTACCCAGCGCAGCTGATCCCCCTCTTCGAGGGAAATGGCAATCAACCCATTGGCCCGAATGTTGCTAAAGGCAGACAGTACCGTCTTTTTAATGAAGCCCTTTTGGGTCAGCATCACTAGATAAACATCATCCCGGAACTCGCTCACTGGGACGACAGAGGTGATCTTTTCCTCGTGGGTGACTTGCAGGAGTTGCACGATCGGGGTGCCCCGCGCCGTCCGGGAACAGGTGGGAATTTGGTACGCCTTAATGGCATAGACCACACCACGATCGCTGAACATCATCACCACATCGTGATCACAACAAGTGACAAAGTGATCAACCGCATCATCTTCCTTCATTTTGGCCCCAGCTTTGCCCCGAGTGTTGCGGCTTTGGGCTTCAAAGGAATCGACAGGCATCCGTTTGACGTATCCCTGTTCTGTAATCAGGATGATCGATTTTTCATTGGCGATCAAATCCTCATCCATTAACTCATCTTCGCCCTGCTCGATGTGAGTTCGACGAGGAGTCGCATGGACTTTCTTGAGTTCACTAACTTCTTCTTCAATGATTGCCAGAATCCGTTCTCGCTTCGCTAGGATGTCTTGCAAGTCAATAATTTGCCGTTGCAAGTCCTCATGTTCTTTCTGGATCTTTTCTGCTTCCAAGGCAGTTAAGCGGCGCAATTGCATTTGCAAAATTGCATCGGATTGATTCTCAGACAAGTTGTAAGTGTCGATGAGTTCCTGCTTGGCGATCGCAGCATCGGCAGCATGGCGAATCAGATCGATAATGGCATCCAGATTGGCCAAGGCTGTCAGCAAGCCCTGCAACAGGTGATCCCGCTCTTCGGCTTTACGCAGCAGATAGCGGGTACGACGGGTAATGGTTTCAACCCGGAAGTCGAGGAAGGTTTTTAGGAACGCCCGCAGAGTTAGGGTTTGCGGCTCGTTATTCACCAAAGCCAGCATATTTGCCCCAAAGGTATTCTGGAGGGGAGTTTGCTTATAGAGATTATTCAACACCACCCGAGGATAGGCATCCCGCTTCAGTTCAATGACGATCCGCATCCCATCCCGATCGCTTTCATCGCGAATGTCGGAAATACCTTCCAATTTCTTGTCATTGACCAGCTCCGCAATTTTTTCAATTAACGCAGCCTTGTTGGTTTGGTAGGGCAATTCCGTGACGATGATGGCATCCTTATCCGGTGCACCCCGCCGTTCGATCGTTTCGATGCTGGCGACTCCCCGCATGGTAATGGAGCCACGACCACTGGTGTAGGCTTCTCGAATCCCCGATTTCCCAACAATTAACGCTCCCGTCGGGAAGTCAGGGCCTAGGATATATTCCATCAACCCAGCATCGGTAATCTCTGGATTGTGAATCATTGCAACCAACCCATCAATCAACTCACCCAGATTGTGGGGGGGAATGTTGGTCGCCATCCCAACCGCAATTCCAGCAGACCCGTTGAGTAATAACTGAGGGATCCGAGATGGCAATACAGTGGGTTCTTGCTGAGATCCATCAAAGTTATCAGCAAAATCAACGGTTTCCGATTCGATATCCTGCAACAGGGCATTCATCGTCAGCGCAGTCAGCCGCGACTCCGTGTACCGCATAGCTGCGGGAGGGTCATTGTCGATCGAACCAAAGTTTCCATGGCCATCAATCAACGGCGATCGCATGGAGAAATCCTGGGCCATCCGCACCAAGGCATCATAGACCGCCGTGTCTCCGTGGGGGTGGTACTTACCCAGTACTTCCCCGACCACACGGGCGCATTTCCGGAAGGGGCGATCGTGGGTTAGCCCCAATTCATGCATGGCATAGAGAATCCGGCGGTGCACAGGCTTGAGGCCATCTCGAGCATCTGGCAACGCACGGCCCACAATCACGCTCATGGCGTATTCCAGGTAAGACCGCTGCATCTCGTTACGCAAATCAGTCGGAACAATGCGCTCCTCGTTCGGCGGCTCTTGAGAAAAGGTCATAGCGTGAAATACTCCAAAAGCAGCAATTTTTGTGATACCCAGACCGGGCGATTAATTATAACCGACTGGGGGCAACTTGACTCATCAATTTTAGCACAAAATCAGCACTTTGAGAGGCCGCTCAAACCCAAGTCAATTGCGACTTTGGAGGACTTTCCACGAGAGGCATTAGAGGTCTTCTACGACTCATTATTTTTTAGTGTTTTATATTAATTGATTTTAGCATTTTCATTTTTTTGCCTCAGCTTTACTTCAGCTAATTCTAAAGTTGTAAAAAGATAATCCTTAGTTGATTTATAAAATCCCGCACTACGTTGCCGTTCATGAGAGAGCAACATTTAATTATTCATTCATAAAACCCATACCCAGCAGCCAATAGTTGCTGATCCAGCTTTCTAGCCAAGCCCCTGGCGCGGGTCATACAGCCAAGCCCCTAGGGCTGGTAATGTCCGTTTTCTGAGAACCTTCTTATTCCACGATCGTAGCCCCCGCTCAACCGCGCGAGATGTGACGATTCCTGCCATGGGCTACCTCATAAAAGCAACACAATTCCAGCAAAAAGGCGACCGAGACGATCGCCTTATCATGGGTTTAAAAATTGAGACCTTATTGAAAACTTAAATTAACACTTAACGCCAACTCATTAAATTCTGCGTGAAGGATCGAGTCTCCAAGGTTGTCAGGTTGACCGCAGACATCATAGCCGTTCCCGACAGACACAATCCACTAATGACAACAAATACCAGCAATACTTTTAAATCGGCTTCAGAGGAAGAATATTTACGCATAGAGCTTAACTCCAACAGAGGATCAAAGGGGGCCGCGATCGCCTTGAACAGGTACAGTCATTTACAGGGGCAACTTGTTCTAGTTATGCAGATGGGATTCTGCAAATCGAAAGTTTTGGAGTCATCGTGTGACTCCTAAGCCCGAAGCAAGGACCAAACCATTCCAACTATTCAAACCGTTCGTATCCAGCAAACCGAGTCATATGCAGCAATATCGAGACGCTTGAGCAAACCCCAGCGAGGTCAAACATGCTGTGCGAAGTCATTCGTTGTGTTGTCTCATTCAGAACGTACCCAGCAGCCATTAGCGAGCACTAGCGGCTAGTCCTAGCCCCTCGCCTGCACTTAACGCCTGCAACCAACGTCCACTCCATCCCTCTCTCTACGGAGGGATGAATACTCAGAATACGATCTCTGCTGGGTGATGGATTCGGGTCAAGATACTTTTTTACAAATCAGCAATCTTTCTTTACAGATAATTTTAGGGTTCCTCCCGGCGATCGGTCTTTTCCCAGTGTGAATTGATTGGTGAACCGATCGCCCAGCTCAGCAGGCTCCATGATTCTGAGAGTCACTCTCTCCAAAATTCGCGTTATCCTGACAAATAAGCCGCAACAAATAAGCCGCACTCCAAGCCTGAGCTTGACGAAAATTTTAGCTTCGCCCAAATTTTAGCTTTGTCCAAATTTTAGCTTCGCCCAAACTTGAACTATGCTGCCAGTCATCTACTCCGATCGCTTTTTACACCACGAAACTGGAACCTTCCATCCTGAAAAGCCAGAGCGCTTAACGGTCATTCGCTCAGGAATTCAGGCAGCATCCTGGGCAGACCAAATTGAATGGCGGGAACCAACCCCCATCGATGTTCGATCGCCCTTGTCCTGGATTCAGAAAATCCACACCCAGCACTACATTGAAGCCGTCAGAGAACTCTGCAAGGACGGTGGCGGACAAATTGATGCAGATACCCCCGCTTCTCCCGCGACCTATGAAGTGGCTATGCTGGCGGTGAATGCATGGCTCGATGGCGTCAACCATGCATTAAATACTGGCAAGCCTGTTTTTGTGTTGGCTCGGCCCCCCGGCCATCACGCCATTGCCCATCGGGGGATGGGGTTCTGCGTATTTAGTAATGCTGCGATCGCGGCGAATTATGCCTTATTTGAAGGGTGCGATCGGGTCGCCATTCTCGATTGGGATGTGCATCACGGGAACGGCACCCAAGAGATTGTGGAATCTAATCCCCAGATTGCCTATTGTTCTTTGCATGAATTTCCCCACTACCCCGGCACAGGTCGTAAAACGGAACGCGGATTCCACGACAACGTCCTGAACATTCCCATGCAAGCAGGCAATGACATAGCCCAGTACACCGCCGCCTTTGAGCAGCAAGTCATGCCGTTCTTGAGAAATTTTGCCCCAGATTTGTTAATTGTCAGCGCGGGCTATGATGCCAACCAGGATGATCCCTTATCCGATACAGCCCTACTTCCGGAGGATTATGGTTGGTTCACTCAACAATGTTTGGATCTGACTTCCAAGATCGTGTTTGGGTTGGAAGGGGGCTATGATTTTGCCTCCTTGCGCGACTCTGTTTTAGCCACCCTTCAGCCTTGCCTTCGTTATAGTTGTTAAGCCTGAGTGCTGCATGACTGGCGTTTACGTTAGTGCCTCCTGCACCAGAAGTGATCGGTGATCGAACCCCTTGCCCCCGCCCCTTGCCGCGTTTCAATCCGTCATTGCAGCAAACACAGGACAGTAGCCATCCGGTGTCACCCGGAAGTTAAACAACGGTGATCGTCGATTACTACAGCGTTGGTTTTGGTAATACCGACAGTTAATACAACAATCCCGATCGACGGATTCCAATTTCTGCTCGATGTTTTCGCTGCGTAACTCCCGTTGCGTAATCCCGCGCAAAATCAACTGTTCTCCCTGCCAGCGGGCTTCAACTAAGCCCGTATCACTCAGCATTCGCCAACGTGGATCACTCGTCATTGACTCGGGTAATGTAATTACGATCGATTCTTGGGTTTCCGCAACTTCGCCCTCATAGCTTAGCTCCGGCGCTTCCGGTTGCAGAAATTGCTCACCGATCGCAAACTCAACGAGCGTTCCCGGCGATGGAATATGGAGCTTATAACGACTGCTCAATTCATCCAATCCCGCCAGATCGTGCAGTGCTTGGAGTGCTCCATGGATGAATACCACATGCTGCGGTCGCAAATTATGGATTAATTGCACCGCCCCCAGGCCATCGGAATGTTCCGCTAACAGATACGTTTCCACGGTCACCGTCGCGGCCTCCAATGACACGTCCGCCACCACCTCCGAACTGAGCCAATCTAAGCGGAGATCTTGGTGTTGCGGCAGCAAGATTAGCCAAGATGTATGGGGCTGGCAAAATTCGGCTAATTCAGAAATCGCATCCGTCAGCACAATGCAAGGTTCCTGCCCCAGCCGCGATCGCTGATCTGGACTGAGGCGACGCACCCGAGGCGAAATCCGATCGTCCCAAAAGAGCGGTTGATACTGGGCAAAATTCTGTACCGGGGCAGGCAAATGGGGCAACAACTCCAAATACGCATCACAGCCCTGCGCCACCTGTCCTTCCACCCAAATATCCAAATTGCGCCCCGAAAACAGATAGTGGCTGCGCAACAGCATCAGTAATTCCTGGGCCAACCCAAAGGGAGAAACGGGCAGCAGGATCGATTGTCCATTGGCGATCGCCCGTTCCATCCGTTCCATCAAATCATTTTCCTGGCGGCGACGGCGGGGATGGCGTTCGGCTCCATAGCTCCCTTCAATAATCAGCACATCGGGCTGGATACCGCGCAATTCCTCCAGTTTCAGCCCTTCCACCAAGCGCGCATTGGACAAAAAAAAGTCGCCGCTGTAGAACAGGCGATAGGGCCGATCGCCCCCCGTATAGGTCAACAAAATCGCAGCCGATCCCGGCAAATGGCCTGCGGGAAACAGTTGCACCGTTAGGTTATCTAGAATTTCGATCGGCGATCGCCAAGGCAGCGCCTGACAGAACCAGGGCACCGGGGCTTGATCTAACCAATTGAGGGGCAGAAGGTGAGTTGTAACTTCGCTGGCGTAGATGGGGAGATGGGGAAACGCAAAATGGAGAGGCAGGAGCGATCGGGCGTGATCCGCGTGGGCATGACTACACAGCACCACATCCGCAGGCGGTCGCTGGGAAGTAGGCTGGAACTCGGAGGTTGCCGGATCAATGAGGGTTTGTACATTTCTCAGGCCACAGTCTAGGAGAATTCGATACTCTCCCAAGGTGACCAGCAAACAAACCCCTTCTTCTCCATGCCCCACCGCGTAGGGGACACATTGAAACATTCCGACAAGCAGATCTAGGGATGGCGCTAGTTAATGGGCAGAACCGTTACCGTGGTAGTTATCTGAGTCGTAAAAACCATTTTTCGTGCCAAAAAACAGGCAAGCCATGGGGAAAATCACAGCAATCCCGATGAGTAAAACTTTAACGTCCATAAATTCCGATCGCTCCTTAACGATGCAGCAGGTTGGGTGGGAGTAAACCCGGTTCGATCGTAGCGGAACTTTTCAGAATGTCCTAGAATGCAAAGATTTTTGACAGGATTGGGACCGGCATATCGCCGCGATCGTTGAATCGATCGTCGCAGATCGATCGCCCGCCCCCATCTCTGCAAATAGAACAGCTTACAACGGGATGGAATAACCCAACGCTTGCTTCGCCTTCAGCAGTGTGGCATTGGCCACTTCTGCGGCCTTTTCCTTACCCTGCTTGAGCACCGATTCCAGATAGCCTTTGTCATCCATAATCGCGTGGTATTTCTCCTGAATCGGCGTCAGGGCCGCGATCGTCGTTTCTGTCAGCAACGGCTTAAACTGGCCCCAACCCATGTCCGCACATTCCTGGGCCACCGCCTCCTTGGATTGCCCCGACAGCAGCATATAGAGCGTCAGCAAGTTATTACACTCCGGGCGATCGGGGTTGTCAAACTCCAACCCACGGGTGGGATCGGTTTTACACTTCTTAATTTTTTGCGTGATGGTCTCCGGGCTATCCAGCAAATTAATCCGGCTCAATTCCGACGGATCGGATTTCGACATCTTTTTCGTCCCATCGGTCAAACTCATGACCCGTGCGCCTTCCTTGCGGATGAGGGGCGTCGGGACTTTCAGCACAGGGTTTTCTTCGCTGCTGAATTTGTGATTAAATCGTTGGGCAATATCCCGCGTTAACTCGAGGTGTTGTTTCTGATCTTCGCCAACGGGTACCAGATCCGGCTCATAGAGCAAAATATCCGCCGCTTGCAACACGGGGTAATCCAACAGCCCCACACTGACATCTTCGCCCTGCTTGATCGCCTTTTCCTTGAACTGAATCATGCGCTCCAGCCAATTCAACGGCGTAATGCAATTGAATAACCAGGCCAGCTCGCTATGGGCGGAAATGTGGGACTGCACAAAGATCGTGGCATAGTCCAAACTAATGCCGCTGGCTAGGTAAGTCGCTGCAACTTTGTAGGTATTGTTAGCCAGTTGAGCGGGGTCGTGGGGCACGGTGATGGCGTGCAGGTCAGCCATGAACAGGAAGCTGTCATAGTTCTCTTGGATCTCAACCCAGTTACGGATTGCGCCCAAATAATTACCCAGGTGCAAATCCCCGGTTGGTTGAATGCCAGATAGAACTCGCTGCTTCGCCATAGGATCCAGAAGAGACAAACTAGAATTAACAAATGTTACAGGCTTCAATTCTAGCGGGTTGTGGGAGCAGCGGATCAGGACGGGCGAGGCAATCGGCGAATGACGCGATCGGGGATTCGGGCAATGTTCAGTAAACTTATCTCGTCGAACTTAGTCTCGTCGGGCAGGTTGGGGTGGGAGATCTTGAAACGTAGTCTTACCCCAGGCTGGCGTTGAGAAAATTCTAGAAAATTCTTAAGCAGTGAAGTTGAGATAATTCGGGGTGAAACTGTTAACGACTGAGTGCAACGTTAACAGTTTCCTCGGAAGTAACGGCCTTTAACGCACAATGTGACTAAATTCAGGATGACTTTATTGATCTGAGTTTGTGGGGATTTTAGCTATCGAGCTTGCCACTAGAGGTGCTGTCCTTGTCGAGGCAGCGCTCTAGAAATTCCACTTGGTAAATATACCAGAATCGTCGGGGATTCAGGACAGGGATATAAGCACTTTCGAACAACGGCTGATTGAGATAATGCCAAATTGGGAATTTGATGAGAGAAGAGAACATGGTGCAAAGGTTAGTAGGGGAGTGATGTTTTAAACATGCCCCTGGGACATGGGGTTTTCCTAGGAAAGATCCCGGATCTTAGGCCCGGGGGTATGGCACCGGATCTGTAATTCTAAGGAGATGACTGAACGCTCGATCGTCGGTACACCCTGCCGTTTGAGCGGGAGTCTTGATGCTCCCTTCCTTTACCAAGATTTGATGACAAGCCCCCTAACCAGCAGGCTAAGGGGTAAGATCAAGACGATCGAGATAGAACCCTGGCTGCGTAATATCAGTTAACAAAACGCAGAATTACTTAACGAAAAGCACGGCAAGCACGACAAGCCCCGCAATGGGTACGACAACGAGTGCAGGACAGCTTGATTGACGAGTATCATTTCACCAGTGAAATTGCTAATGAACCGGACGGATCAACCAAGGGACTTGCATCAGCCATCCATTCACAATTCACCAATAAGCCGTTAATACTCCGTTAGTACTCCGTTAACACTCCGTTAATATTCCATTAGGGCTGCATTAACGATGGATGATAGGATCAGCCATCCCATCTGGATCACCCAGGACAACGCCACTGGTTACAGGCACCCCTAATAACAGCACCCCAGCGGCGTGGGGAGTGGCCATGGACGTTCCGCTAATGGTGTTGTAAGTCCCACCCTTCCAGGTTGATTTGATATTGACACCAGGCGCTGCATAGTCGATCGGGGGATTACCGTAGTTGGAGAACGAGGCCCAGCGATCGCTCGCATCAAAAGCAGAAATGGTGTAAATATTAGCTCCATTGGCCCGAGCGGGGGAAACGTTATTGGCATTTTGAGCTTCATTCCCCGCTGCAACCGCAAATTTAATGCCCTTCGCTGCCGCCAGCTTGACTGCATTATCCAGGGCATCGGATGCACCACCCCCCAAACTCATATTGGCGACATCACCAATCTTGGCTCGGGCCGCCACCGCATCCACCCCAGCGATCACACCAGCCATGGTTCCACCCCCATTACTGTCTAAAACTTTAACGGGTACAACGGTGGCACCTGCCGCTACTCCGACGACGCCAATGCTGTTATTCAAAGCAGCGATCGTGCCTGCAACATGGGTTCCATGACCATTTCCGTCATTACACCCTAACCGTCCTTCTGTGCCCGAGGTAAAGGCCGTAAAGCAGCGGGACGCATCAACTTTCAGATCAGGATGTTTGAGGTCAATCCCGGTATCAATTACCCAAGCCGTTTTACCTGTACCATTACCAGGGCTGCCCATGCGGGTAATGCCCCAAGGAACTTCCTGGGGAGGTTGGGTCGTTGCAGTCGTTCCGGAGGAAGTTTTACCCACAACTTGGACCATTTGATCTACTTCGATCGAGGCGACCAAGGGATTTTGGCGTAATCCTTGCAGTGCAGGCTCAGGAATGGAAAGGGCAGTGCCCTGAATGGTTTCTTGATAGATGAATTCTACTTTTCCACCCGCTTTTTGTGCCATTTCCAGGGCTGCACCCGGAATTTTATCCTTGGCGATCGCATTCCGCTGGAATGTCACAATGTAGGTTTTGAGGGGCGTTGTCTTGGGGGCAGTGTTATTGGTGGAACTATTTTGTTGCAGACCACTCAGATCAAGACATTGCCCGCTAGAAGTTTGTAGATAAGCACCAGCCGTTGAACAGTCTTGTGCCTGGGTTGGAGAACTAGAACCCGTCAATAGACCAGTCAAAACGAACAAAGAGATCAATCCGATTTTCTTCATTTTTCCAAAATCACTAATCGTCTCGCAATGTGTTCAAATATACTTTTCGCCTCATAAAAACATCACAGAAAAAACACTGAAATTATTAATTTAAAACTATTCAATCAACGCACAAGCAACAACTAATTGAGCCTAAGAATTCAACCAAATAGTAGTTGTGCCACGGCATAAAATGTCGTTATATATAAAAAATTCAAGCCACGATAAAAATTGCAATTATAAATGTGCAAACATCGTAAAATCAAAACTTTTCAATCGACAATCATCTTCTCGATCGCTGAATCCACCTGCTATAGAGTCAATCAACGATCTATCTTTTGACAATTCTCACAGATTCGATCGATTCAACTAAGCAAAAACCATCACTCAGCTCCAAAAACAAGCTAGAAATGATGGCTAATCAAAACTATATTTCCAATGATTAGGGGTTAGCGATGATCAAGCATCAGAGATGGAATCGCTGTTCCCCATCAATCCTGGGCTGGCGCGATCGCTTCCGTTAAGCCAGCTTTTGGCGGCTCTTGCAAATCAGGAATGGTATTCCAGAGTTCCGAGGGTTGATCTTTCCCAACCAAGACAACAGGACTGGGGGCATTGAGATCGATCGAAGGTTGCACTTCAGGATTAGCCGTTGTTTTCCCGCACAGTTGGGAGAGATCTTGAGTGCGCCCATTAGCCCAAGTCATCTGACAAATGGCGTTATCCGCATTGGCGAGATTGGGTTTTGCTTGTACTAGAATACCTGTGATGACTGAAATCGAAAGACATCCTAGTCCTATTGTCAGTTGTGTTATTTTCATCGTTATTCATCCATGATCAGATTTTACTAGAACCATGACTCTCTTATGTTTTAGAAATGGTTCAGAAGCCGTTCAGAAGTCGTTCAGAAGCCGTTCAGAAGTCGTTCAGAAACAGTTCAGAAACAGTTCAGAAACAGTTCAGAAACAGTTCAGAAACAGTTCAGAAACAGTTCAGAGCGTATTGACAGAAGAAATCGTGCGCGATCGATCATCGCATTAGGGAATAGGAACCACAGTATTGCTAGCTGCGCCCGTTTCCCGCAGTTTTTGAACAGCGGGCATGAATCGTTCCAGGGGTACCGCTCCATTAATCGTCACGCCTCGGTAGGTAAAGGAACCCCAGTTGAGTCCTTGAATACGGCGATCGGAGGTATGCAAGCTGGAACCAGAGGAACCCGATGTACTGTCACAGTTGTGCGGCACAATGCCACTGATAACCGGAAGAATGTTGCAATTGAGATGGCCTGTGGGGGTTGTCCCACCACCGGAATAGCCAATGAGATGGGTCAATTTCCCGGCAACGGATTGCCCCGCTTTGGTCACGCGATTGGAATAGGGTTCATTACCGAACCAACCTGTCCGGGTGCCGAGGTCACTGGTAAAGCGAATGACCGCCCAATCCCGCGTGGCATCCCCCAAGGTTTTTGGAAATGTCTTAAGGCCAGTCCAATAGGTATCCACATTGGCTGTGGCAAAAACCCGGTTGCCATGTTGTAGGGCAAATGCCTTAATTTGTCGGGGGCCACGGCCCTGTTCATCCAGCAAGCAGTGGGTATTGGTTAACCCAATGTTGCGCCCTACAACGGTAAAGGTACAAGCGTAGTACAGGCCATCGGCTTTCTGGATTTCTAACCGTCCGATCGCTTGGCGATTGGTCTGGGTCATCCATTCGTAGGCGGGGACAATGCGATTGTCGGCACCGATAATATCAGCCTGCGCGATCGGAACAATCCCTGGCATTCCTCCCATCACGCCACACGTGGCTGCGATCGTCGTCACAGCAAGATGACGTAAGCGCGGATTGGACTGTGGAGTCCTAGAAACCTGATTAGTCATGGGCGAGCTCAATATTTTACGTATGGATAAAACAACACTAGGCAGAGTTTTTGGGTTGCCTCAAAGCAATGTCAAAATTCAAGCAACAGGAGTGACCATCTTCTAAGGCTGAGACTCTAATGGTTAGACATTGGAAGAAGATCCCGAAATCCCAAGAATTTCAGCAATTATCATTGCCCATGAATTGATCAAGCGCTTTCGAGCAGCCAGGAATTTAGACGCAATAACAGCTGAATCATCCTTGATATTTAGCTCCCCATTGCAGCGATAGCCTCACAGCAGCTCTCTACTGGCAACAAGTTGCGATCGTTCAAATAACCCCTGACAGATGGAAAGATAGAATGCGTCTATAGAAGCCATCTATAGAATTCGCCTTTGGATCATCCATCGATCGTCATTGCACATGATTGCGATCGATGCGTGAAGTTTCTTTTCTGGAAGTAGACTAGGTAGAAGCGTTATGTTCATCATAATTTTATGGAACGTTTGCACAAACCGAGTTTTTACGAGATTCAACAATCCGTAATTTCCCACCTTGGCTTCCAACTCACCCTTGCCCCGAACTAGATCCGTCGAGAATGCCACAACAAAACACGTAAATACACAATTTCGTGAAGACTGCGGGTAGAAAACCACTATAATTTTTCTTGCAATTAAGTTGCAGCCTCGGAAACTTCCTAGGCAATAGAATCCACGCAATGCAATCTACCAAACTGTGAATGTGAAGTTGAATGGGAATCATGATCCAATAAATGGGCGTCGTTCTCGGACGATCGGAGCTCGGGCTTTCAGCCGTTTAGGATGGTGCGGGGTTATCGTCAGTTGGATAACTGTGGGCTGCCTATTGCCTGCAACGGCACAGCCTGCTACTCCCTCCGTAAATCCTCGATCCGTAGAAGCGCGATCGTCGGCAAAAGTGATTAAAGTAGCAACCCGTGTGGTTCCGCCCTTTGTGATTGAGGAGAATAAACGACTCACAGGGTTTAGCATTGACCTATGGCGTAGCATTGCCAATGAAATGGGCGTACAAACCACCTTTGTCGTTCAACCGGATGTGAATCAACTGCTGCAAACCGTGCAGTCGCGGCAGGCCGATCTGGGGATTGCGGCGGTTTCAATTACCTCCGATCGCTACAAATCCTTGGACTTTTCCCAACCCATTTTGGAATCCGGCTTACAAATTCTCGTGCGGGATGAGTCAGCCAGCCACTTTTCTCCCTTGAGCATCATGGCGGTATTTTTCTCACCGGCCCTCTGGCAGGTGTTGGGCGTGATGGTGCTACTCATCCTCATTCCAGCCCACATCATTTGGTGGCTAGAACGGCGCAACCCCCAAGGCATGTTATCCAACACCGCTTACTTTCCAGGCATTTTTCAGGCTTGCTGGTGGTCTGCGGCAACACTGGCGACCCAAGCCGACGAGATGCCCAAAAGTGCTGCATCACGGGTCATCGCGGTCATTTGGATGTTCACCAGTGTGGTGTTTGTCGCCTATTTCACAGCCACCGTCACGACTTCGCTCACGATTCAACAACTGCGGGGAACGATTAATGGCCCCGAGGATCTCCCCAACAAACGAGTAGCCACCACGGCAGGCAGCACGTCAGCCGTTTATCTAGCGGAGCATAACGCAGAAGTCCTAGAATTCCCTCGTATTGATGAGGCCTATACCGCCTTACTCCAAAAGAAAGCGGATGCGGTCGTTTTTGATTCACCAGTGTTGTTGTACTATGCTGCCCAGGCAGGACGGGGCAAGGTTCACACCGTAGGGCCAGTCTTTCGGCGAGAGAGCTACGGCATTGTCTTTCCGCCCAATAGCCCCCACGAGAAAGCTGTTAATGAGGCGTTGTTAACGCTGCGCGAGAACGGAACCTATCAGGATTTGTACGATAAGTGGTTCACTAGCAAATCTCCGCAAGATTAGCGGAGACACTCGCCCTATGAAAGCCGTACTATCGAACAGCTAGAGCAGTTTCGGTTGAATTATGACACAATGAAAGTGGGCAAAAACTCACAATTTGTTTTTGTGTCTTGTCAGTTTTCTCATCATAGTCAATCGCCAAGTCCGTCGCCAAGTCCATTGATTTCTGCCTTAAACGCCGCGCTATCACATACACACGTTGGAGAAGCATGTAAGCACTCAATGCATTCAATGCATAATGAGCATAATGGTTCAATTCAGCCAAATTAATGGAATTGAGGCGGAGCGGAGTCAAGTTTTATCGACAAGATTTGCGATTTATATCAAGTTCAGTGTTCATCGGAGACCCAACGATCGTTCAAACAATCGTCAAGTTTCAAATGAGCATCTTAAAATATGATTGTGATTGAATTTATTCTCTAGACTTGCGATCATCGTAGGTTATTCCCCTACCACTGGGAATAATTCCACCCCCAAGCTTCAATCTTGCTGGGCATCGATCGTGGGAATTCAGGCTGGGAGAAACTCAAGGGTGGCAACTTGTCATAACTCAACTGGGTTCACAAAATTCTTCTGTCATTGTTCAGTGCTCTTCACCTCGAACTCCATCTTTCTAGAATGCATTTTGATTCCATCCCACAGAAGCCTCCCCCCATTGCAGTGTTAATCATCGATGATTCAGATACAGACGGTCTCACGTATCTGGGATACCTGCAAACTGAACTCAATCATACCTATGACATCACCCAAGCCCCCACATTGCACGCAGGAATTCAACTGTGGAAATCCCGGCAGTTTGATCTCGCTTTGTTAAATCTACAACTACCGGATGGCGATGGAATAGACTTTTTACAATACTTATATTCAACTAAAATCAATGGTTTAACTAATCATAAACTCCCTGTGATTGTCTTGATCCGTGCAGGCAATGAACGACAAGCCGCAAAGGCCATGCAACTCGGTGCGATCGATTACCTGATCAAGGAAGAACTGACCGAAAGTGCATTCCAGAAAAGTATTCTGAGCACGATCGAATATCAAAAACTGGCTCAGCAATTGCTGAAATCGCAACAACAACAGCAACTGCTCACAGAAATTTCCCTACAAATTCGCCAATCTTTAGATCTCTCGCAAATTCTCCAGGCCACTGTAGATGGCCTGCGGCAACTGCTGGGGTGCGATCGGGCCGTGATCTATCAATTCCACGCAGATTGGAGTGGAAGTATTGCAGTCGAGTCAGTAGAACAACTGGAACTCACCATTTTTCAGCAGGAAATTTTTGATCCTTGCCTCTCGACAAAATGGCACGAGCCCTATCGTCAGGGCAGGGTGAGTTTTGTGCACGATCGCAATGACCCCGCGCTCATCCCCTGTTACGCGGAGCTGCTGGCCAGCATCCAAGTCCGAGCTTGTCTCGTCACCCCAATTTTGCAAACGGAGCCCCTGCTCCACGATGACCGCCTGTGGGGGTTACTGATTGCCCATGAATGCCAGGGGCCTCGGGCTTGGAGTTCTACAGAAATTGACCTAGTGCAGCAGCTTGCGACCCAGGCCAGCATCGCGATTCAGCAAGCCACCGCCTACACACAATTGCAAACCGAACTGAAGGAACGCCAGCGGGCCGAGGTAGAACTTCAACAACTCAATCACGAATTAGAAGCCCGAGTGGCCCAACGGACTGCCGCCCTGCAACAGAGCGAAGCCCGCCTTCAAGAAGCCCACCAAATTGCTCGCCTAGGCCACTGGGAAATCGACATCCCCACGGGCAAAATCACCTGGTCACCGGAAATTTTTACGATCTTCGGCCTCAATCCCAACCAACCGGAACCAACCCTGCCCGAGATCTTGCAGCTCTTCACCCCTGCCGATCGCGATCGCATTACCCTCGCGATCGAACAGGCCACTGCCACCGGCAGTTTCTACGAGTTAGATCTTCCCTTTACCCGATCGGATGGCTCCAACGGTGACATTTTTGTGCGGGGCAGACCCATCTATGATGACCAAGGACAGGTGGTTCGGCGAGTGGGCATTCTCATAGACATCACCGATCGTCGCCGCACAGAAGCCGCCCTAGCCCGCTATACCGAGGAAGTTGAAGATCTCTATCACAATGCCCCCTGCGGCTACCATTCCCTCGATCCTCAGGGACGGTTGATTCGGGTGAACGAAACGGAATTGCAATGGTTAGGCTACAGCCGTGAGGAAATGATTGGCCAACCGCTGATTAACTTTTTCACCGAAGAGAGTCGCCAAGCCTTCTTCCGAAACTTTCCGGTTTTCCTGGCAAGGGGTTGGGTCAAGAATCTGGAATACGAAATCGTCTGCAAGGACGGCTCCATTTTGCCCGTGCTGATTAGTGCCACCGCCGTCAAAGATCAGGAGGGAACCCTGCTCTACAACCGGGCCACCATGATTGATATTCGCGACCTCAAAGCTGCGGAAAAAGCTCTGCAAGCCAGCGAAACCCAATTTCGCCATCTGGCGGAAAACGTCCCCGGCATTATCTATCGCTACGTCTTGCATCCCGACGGCACTGATGCCTTTACCTACATGAGTCCCCACATTCGGGACATCTGTGGACTAGAGCCAGAGGATGTAATCCAGGATTCAAGCCGCTTTTGGGTCATGGTTCATCTCGATGATGTTCCTTTATTGCAAGCAGAAAGAACCCTTTCCCTTGAAAAGCTCCAACCCTTCCATGTAGAACATCGCTTCCTTACCCCGCAGGGCGAGGAAAAGTGGATGCAACTCACATCACAACCCACCCGCCAAGCCAATGGGGATGTGGTCTGGGATGGCGTTGCCACCGAAATCACCGATCGCAAGATCGCAGAGGCCCGTTTACAACAAACCAATGAGGAACTGGCCCGCGCTACTCGGCTCAAGGACGAATTTTTGGCCAATATGAGCCACGAACTCCGCACCCCCCTCAATGCCATTTTGGGACTGACTGAAGCCTTACAAGATCTAATTTTGGGCGATTTAGCCCCACGCCAACTGAAAGCTCTGGATACGATCGAAAAAAGTGGACGGCATTTACTGGAACTGATTAATGACATTTTGGATTTAGCCAAAATCTCCTCCGGCAAGATGGAACTCGCACTGTCCACTGTCCCCGTCAAAAGTTTGTGCGAGTCCAGTTTAACCTTTATCAAACAGCAAGCTTTCAAGAAGCAAATTCGACTTACCAGCAATCTTCCTGACGCCATCACAACCATTACGGTCGATGAACTCCGCATCAAACAGGTCTTGATTAATCTATTAACCAATGCCATTAAATTCACCCCGGAAGGGGGTCAAGTTACCCTAAAGGTTACGATCGAGCCAATAGTCGAGTCAATAACAGGCCCTGAAGCAGTCTTTGAACCGGAGCGATCGACCAATAGCCCGGTGATCCTGTTGCAAGTGATTGATACTGGCATTGGCATTTCTTCCACCGATTTGGCAAAACTCTTTCAACCGTTTACACAAATTGACAGCAGCCTTAATCGCAAACACATGGGGACGGGACTGGGCCTCGCGATGGTACAGCAAATTGCAGAACTCCACGGCGGCTGGGTCAAGGTAGATAGCCAACCCAATCAAGGCAGTTGTTTTACTGTTGCCCTGCCCTACCATCCGCCGATCGCCTCCATCATCACCCAGAACGATGCATCCCCATCCCCTGCGTCCTGCCTTTTACCAACCCAGCCTAGCCGCCCAGCCCCTCTCATCCTGCTAGCCGAAGACAATGAAGACAATATTGACACCTTTCTCGATTACCTCAGCAGCCGTAACTATCGAATCATCGTTGCCCAAAATGGTGAAGCCGCCGTTCATCTAGCCAAGCTGAATCCTCCAGACATCATCCTCATGGATATCCAAATGCCGATTATGGACGGATTAGCCGCCATCCAGACCATTCGAAGCGATCGGCAATTCGATGACATTCCGATTATTGCCCTCACAGCTTTGGCAATGCCGGGAGATCAGGCAAGATGCATTGAAGCGGGAGCCACTTATTATTTGAGCAAACCAGTGAGCCTCAGACAATTGGCGGATACTATCTATCGGGCGCTTAATCCCTAATCTTGCGCATTCCTTATCTTGTAACCTCAGTATGCCATCTAGCCTCGATCGGGAATATCGATCGGCAATGTCGATCGCAAAGCAGCCCAATCCTGGGGCGTGTTGCAATTCCAAAAATGATCGCCGATCACGTTAGGGATTTCTGTAACCGACTGTTGCTCTAACCCTTTTTGCTCTAACCATTGTTGAAACGATCTGCCTCCCTGCTGAATAAAGGTTGCCAAATCTGCTTGCACCGTGGTTCGATAAAATCCGCCAAACGGTTCCCATCCCTTGGGGTGCCTCGCTAGATAGGCGATCGAGGGTTCGGGCAGCGTTGGTAAATCCTGCGCCCACCGTTGCATCTGGTCTGCATCCAATTGCGGCATATCACAGGCCAACAACAACACCCATTCTGTTTTCACCATCGCCAACCCTTGCGCAAATCCGACTAGCGGGCCATAGGACTGCCGATCGACAACAAATTGACACGATTCTGGTAAAAACGATCGATAGCGATCGGGCCAAGCCGTTACCACATAAATCGCTGGACAACATTGGGCCGCGCGATCGCAAATCTGTTGCAGTAACGGTTTTCCTGCGATTTGCAACAATGCCTTATCCTGACCCATGCGGCGGCTTTGCCCACCGGCCAACACGATCGCGCTGAGAAACGAGTCATCCATCAGATCGCCTCGATCGAAGATCATTCCAAGATTTCAATCAATTTCAACTTCGCCGCCCCACCGGACTTAATCGTGACTTGCGATTTCGGGACAGCAAACCGTTGCGCTAACAGTTTAATCAACTCCGCATTGGCCTTCCCATCCACCGGGGGAGATTTGAGATGCGCCAGCCAACTGCCATCGGCCTGTTGCTCCAGTTTCTGCTGCTTAGCATTGGGTTTCACCTTAATTTGCAAAATCACCATAGGTCGAACAATCAAGACAACGACCGGGAACTCCAACGCACATGCAGCGGAGCCCCCCAGCGGAGACGCCCCCGCCCGATTCAGGAACTTTCCCCGATCGGAAAAGGTCTATCATTCTTCGAAACAGTTGGACAACAGTGAACAGAGGAATGTCATGCTTCTAAACGTTTTGCCCCAAGTGCCCCCCTTGCTCCGTTGCGCGATCGTCCCCCTAGGACTGGGTTTAAGTAGCCTGATCGCCTTCAGCAACCCAGCCCAAGCCCAAGCCATGTTTGAAGACGCTACCCTCAACCCAGGCTTTAAGGCCACGGAACTGCGCGGACTGAGCGGCGGCAACACCCCCCTAAAATCCATCGCAGGCCGATCGGAAACGGCCACCGGAAGCTGCCTGGGCTATACCGACTCGGATCCTGATCATACCCTGAAGCTCAATACCCCCTTCAGTTACCTGCGGCTCCAAGTCAACAGTAATGTCGATACCACCATCGTTGTTCGAGGGACAGGCGGCACCTGGTGTAATGATGACTTCAACGATCGCAACGCAGGCATCGAAGGAGAGTGGCAACCGGGCGATTACCGCGTCTGGATCGGCAATCACAGCCGCAATCAAACCGCTCCCTACACCCTTAAAGTCACCACCCAGCGCTAACCGCCGGATTTCACGCCCCCTTCAAAAATCCCTCTACACCGTTCTAGCCGCCCCCAGAAAGGCTCAACGTCCCTTGTCTATCTCGATTGAGATTGAGGCAAGGTCGATCGTTGAGCCTTGCTTGTTTGCCGAGGAATTGCGACGGTAAACCACCCCTTGACGCAGCAGCCCTCTCGGTTGAATGCCTGCAATCCAACTAGATTCTTTTCAGGATCCGCCATGTCCCTCAACACCCTCCAGGGGATAAGTCGGTAGCACGGTTGCCCTGTCTGCAAAAATTAAGTTAAATTAAGTTAACAATCACTCTCATGAAATCTGTCATAGCTGTTTAGAGGTCGATCGCTAAGATTGCTGCTAGACGGCACCGAGTTTAAATCCTGACTGGAACGATCGAATTTTCATCGCTGAACCTTAATTTAAGAATTCACTAAAGAATATTCGTGATGTCCACTTTAACTCGGTATACCTATTCCCGCTGAGAGCGACGAGTCTGTTGTAGGCGTACTGAGAGGTTGCCCTTATATGAAACCGACCTGGAGAACAATTTTACTCTGGGCACTGCCCGCGATCGTAGTAGGGTTCTTCCTGTGGCAAAGTTCCCTGATGCCGATGGGTGGGAACAATGCGGCCCGAAACACCGCAAGCACACGCATGACCTACGGACGCTTCCTGGAGTATCTGGATGCGAACCGGGTTAAGGCTGTTGATCTCTATGACAATGGCCGTACCGCGATCGTGGAAGCAGTGGATCCCGAATTAGATAATCGTATTCAACGGCTACGGGTGGATCTGCCTGGCAACTCTCCAGAGCTGATCGCTCGTCTGCGGGATTCTCATATTGCGTTAGATTCCCATCCTCCCCGCAATGATGGCGCATTGTGGAATATCTTAGGAAACCTGGTATTCCCCATCCTGCTGCTATCGGGGCTGTTCTTCCTGTTCCGCCGTTCCAACAACATTCCCGGCGGCCCTGGCCAAGCCATGAACTTTGGCAAGTCCCGCGCCCGCTTCCAGATGGAAGCCAAGACCGGCGTCATGTTTGATGACGTAGCTGGGATCGAAGAAGCCAAGGAAGAACTGCAAGAAGTCGTTACCTTTTTGAAAAAACCTGAGAAGTTCAGCGCCGTGGGTGCTCGAATTCCCAAGGGTGTGCTGCTAGTAGGCCCCCCTGGAACCGGGAAAACCCTGCTTGCTAAGGCGATCGCCGGGGAAGCAGGCGTACCGTTCTTCAGCATTTCCGGTTCAGAATTTGTGGAAATGTTCGTTGGGGTGGGTGCGTCCCGCGTCCGTGACCTGTTTAAGAAAGCCAAGGAAAATGCACCTTGCATCATCTTTATTGATGAAATTGACGCAGTCGGTCGTCAGCGGGGTGCTGGCATCGGCGGCGGCAACGACGAACGGGAACAAACCCTGAACCAGTTGCTGACCGAAATGGATGGCTTTGAAGGCAACACTGGCATCATCGTGATTGCTGCGACGAACCGTCCCGACGTGCTGGATGCGGCTCTGCTGCGACCCGGTCGCTTCGATCGTCAAGTCACCGTGGACATTCCCGACATCAAGGGCCGTCTGGATGTGTTGCAGGTTCACGCCCGCAATAAGAAGATTGCCGATGATGTCTCCCTGGAAATGATCGCCCGACGCACCCCTGGGTTCTCCGGTGCCGATCTGTCTAACCTGTTGAACGAAGCCGCTATTCTCTGCGCTCGCCGCCGCAAGGAAGCGATTACGATTCAAGAGATTGACGACGCGGTCGATCGGGTTGTGGCGGGGATGGAAGGCACCCCCATGGTGGACAGCAAGAGCAAACGGCTCGTGGCCTACCATGAAGTCGGTCACGCGATCGTGGGCACGCTACTGAAGCACCACGACCCCATGCAGAAAGTCACGCTGATTCCCCGAGGCCAAGCCCGCGGTTTGACCTGGTTCATGCCCTCTGAAGATTCGGGTTTGATTTCCCGAGCACAAATCATGGCGCGGATTACTGGGGCACTGGGTGGTCGCGCTGCGGAAGATGTCGTCTTTGGTCGGGCAGAAGTCACCACGGGTGCAGGCGGAGACTTGCAACAGGTCACTGGCATGGCGCGGCAAATGGTCACCCGCTACGGCATGTCCGATCTAGGCCCACTGTCCTTAGAAAGCCAGCAGGGTGAAGTCTTCCTCGGTCGGGACTGGATGACCCGTTCCGACTGTTCAGAAGAGATTCAAGCGCGGATCGATGCCCAAGTGCGCGAGATTGCGGAACACTGCTACGAAGATGCCCGTCGGATTATTCGCGAAAACCGGGAAGTCATCGATCGCTTGGTCGATCTATTGGTGGAACGGGAAACGATCGACGGCGATGAGTTCCGCCAAATCGTTGCAGAGTATGCGGTTGTTCCTGAGAAAGAACAACTGAACGTGCGCATCTAAGTTTTACAGCATCTTAAGTTTTACCCAATTTAAGATGCTGTATCCCAGCTTCAGAGTGCATCATTAAAACTCATAGGCTATGAAGGGACAGTTTTCTAACAAAGCTGTCCCTGTTTTTATTCGCTCTATTTTTATTCGTTCTATGTCTCTTCACCCTATTTCTCATAGAACCCATCCATTCTGAGAAAGCGCTGAGTCTGGCAATTTCCGAAGTCTGGCAATAGAGACCGATTGCCCCTGCTAGATCTCCCCTTAGGGCTCCGCTTCTAACATAGCTTGGGCAGATTTGAGATGTTTCTGTTGATCATCACTCAGAATTGGATATTTCAAATTCAGTTGCTTCATCCGATCGCAGAGAATGCTGGCAACTGTTAAGCGTGTGAACCATTTATGATCGGCAGGAATGATATACCAAGGCGCATATTCAGTACTGGTATAGCGAAACATTTCTTCGTAGGCGTGCATGTAATCATCCCAATACTGGCGTTCCTGCACATCATTCAGAGAAAATTTCCAATTCTTTTCAGGGTTCGTGATCCGTTCTAGAAACCGTTTTTTCTGTTCCTTCTTTGAGACATTTAGAAAAAACTTCACCACAATAATGCCGTTATCGACAAGGTATTGTTCAAAGTGATTAATTTCCCGAAATCGCTGTTTCCAAATTCCTTTTCCCTTAGCGTCGGGCGGCAGTTGCTGGCGATCGAGTACTTCTGGATGCACCCGCGCTACTAACACTTCTTCGTAGTAGGAACGGTTAAAAATCCCAATGCGGCCCCGCTCTGGCAAAGCCTTGAACGATCGCCACAGATAATCATGATCCAATTCTTCCGCCGAGGGAGCTTTAAAACTAAACACTTGGCAGCCTTGAGGATTGAGGCCAGACATGACATGCTTAATCGTGCCATCCTTACCCGCTGCATCCATGGCTTGAAAAATCACCAATAACGCATAGGTATTTTGCGCATAAAGGATGTCTTGATACTGAGCCAGTTGCTGAATGTCTTGCTCTAGCTTGCCAAACGCCTGACTTTTATCTAAATAATCTGATGTATAGGCCGGATCAAAGTCACGCTCCAGCTTAATTTTTGTGTCAGGAGACACCATGAACTGGCGAGTTGAAATTTTGAGCGCACTCATAGAATGAACAGCCTCCGCCGCCAACGTCATTAGGTTTTAGATGATTTTTTGCAGATGGATTCCCGCGTGCCTCCAGCTTAGTCGATGCAATTCCAGCCCCAGACCAAGAGTCAGACATTCTTAAGCTTTAGCGCACTTAAGCTTTAGCGCACTTAAGCTTTAGCGCACTTAAGCTTTGACCCACTGAAGCTTTGGCGTATCCATTCCTCAGCCGTCTCACCGGGCTTGATAGATTTATTGCCCATGGATTTCCCACCATCTCTCTTCACACTCTCTCTTGGGCTTTTTATCTCTTTAGATTTTTCCACTTCCTCCATTGAGTAGATTTACTAATCAGTAATATTTATTACGAAGACTGAGCACGAGTCAGAAGCTTGATTAAATTAGGGAGTATAGATTTTTCCCACCTAGACCTGCGGGAGGAGAAATGAGGCAATCGCTCATTCCACTCACCCTTCATTGCCCAATTGCGACTTCGATCCTGACACACCCGCCCCAGCAGCAGCCACGGCGAATTTTGGGTCAGCCTTCTCGGCTGATGGGTTGGTTGTTGGTTTCTATTGCCTGTCCTTTGATGATTGGGCAATCTCCAGCCCATGCCTCTGAAGTGTTACATGTCCAGTCTCCCACAGGGCAACATTGGCTGTGTCGTCCGATGAATCGCCAACTGCTTTGCGATCCTATTGCTCCCGCTGCTGTCTCCCAATCCCCTGCGCCATTTCTCCACATCTCCACGGTCCCCTCTCCCCCCAGCAGTCATTGGACTGATTTAATTCTCCGGGCGGTTTACATTGGCATCCCCAGTACTTTTGTGGGGTTCTTTTTACTCCAAGGACTCCAAGCCAGACTCCATAAAGCCAAAATGCAAGCCTTTGTCCAACGGTTAGAACGAATTTGGCAACAGAGTGCTCAACACTAGTGTTGAGCACTAACACAAATGCTAGGATCGCAGGTACCGATCGAGGAGCAGGAGATTCAGACGATGACCATTGCAACTCAGAAAATGACCCTAGCCGAGTTTCTGGCCTTTGATGATGGCACGGAGACTTGCTATGAGTTGGAGAATGGAGAATTAATCGCGATGCCTGCGGAAAGTGACCTAAACCAAAGAATTGCCTCTTTTCTATTTGCATTGTTCCTAGGATTGGGTATTCCCAGCTATCGGTTGCGCATCGGCTTGGAAATTGCTGTCAGTAGCGCGCGGGCATCTGTTCGACTACCTGACTTAACCGTGTTATCTGAAGAAGGCGCGATCGCGCTAGAGGGAGCCAGTCGTTCGATCGTGCTAATGGACATGCCGCCGCCCCTACTGTTGGTTGAAGTGGTTAGTGAAGGGCAGGAAAACCGGGATTATCGTTACAAGCGATCGGAGTATGGAGCGCGGGGCATTGCAGAATATTGGATTGTTGATCCCATTGCCCAGCGAGTCACCTTGTTGGAATGGGTTGAAGGATTGTACGAGGAACAGACTTATTATCCAGGCGAGACAATTCACTCCACCGTCTTGCAAGCCTTGGATCTAACCGTCGATCGTGTCTTAGCAGGCAAATAAATTCGCTAGCCGGTCAAATCCGTTAGCCACGATGCAATTTAAGGTGCAATTTAACTTGAACTTGCGTGAGATCCGGGCCAAGCATCCCACGCAAGCCTCACCTCAATTAAGCCCCCGATCGCTGCTCTCGCAATTTTGACAACTCAGCCCGAATCGCAGACAGTTGGGCCGTCAGTTCCTGGAGTTCAGCCTGTACATCGGGAGCAACAGGCACTGCGGTTGTAGTCACCGTCACCCCAGAGGCCGATGGATTTTGCCGCTGCTGCCAAAAGCGATCGACCACCTGACGGGCTTCTTGTTCGGTCACGGTTCCCTTTTCAATCCATTCCTGAGCCAGTTGCGTCGGGTTAGTGGTCAGTTTGTTGATGGTTTGATTGATTTTTTGGGGATCTTGAACCGCTTCAACGGCGGAGGTTGTCGCTCCCAGTGCAGCACGGAATCCCTGTTGGAAGAATTGCAACACAACGTCAGTATTCATTGGCTTCATTAAAGCTAACCCACCTATACAAGTTTTGAGGATGTGATCATTGATCGTGATTGATCTTAACTTTAAGCGTTAATGTGGATGGATCGCCACAAACACTTTGCAGACTGAGGCCCAGTTCAACCCGGCCCAGAGGCCAGAAGGCTTGCCAGATGGAACGATTCCTAATTTTTCGGGAAAGCCATCAGGAACCCATCCAGCCATCAGGAACCCATCTAGGATAACGAATGATGGCTCAACCCGGAGGCTACCCGATCGCCCTTCCCCCTACCCCTCCGCATCCAAGAACTGATTCAAATCTTCCAGGATCTGCATCAATTCCGCCTCAACACTCACTCGGATCCGATCGTCCCGTAATGTGATCAACACCTTCGCCGCAAAGGGCGTGGGGTAAATATTGGGATTACAGAATAGTTCTAAAAAGACATCCCCTGTGTAGCGGTATTCCATCGGCTTCTGGGGTGAAACTTTCCCGCCGGTCGTCGGTTTATTGGAAGTGACTTTCAAGCATTCCATTAACTGGTTAAGGGCTGCTTTCATTTCCCGCGCAGATTCCGGGGTAAAACTCAACCCAATCGAACCGATCGGTAAATTCAAAGTTAATTGCGCCATAGCTTGCCACCAGAAGATTTTTACAGTTTTCAACAGAATACAGATGATGGGCCATTGTGGGAATCAAGACTGCATCCAATTAACCCTACCCGTAACAGTCCCCTCAGCAGTCAACATGATCCTCATCCCCTCACACTGACAATAACGAGGTCGATCAAGCACAGAATACGCCTTATTCAGGCATACACCGCCTGGAACCTGTTAACACTACTTATCAAAAAATCACAATTATCAACTCATTACACTGAGACCTCGTCATCGTTGAAAGTTAGTTGAGAACAATTCTTTTTATAATACCGAGATTAATAGAAAAAAATGGTAATTGAAACACAAAAAATAACAGTAAAAGGATAAATAGAATTGCACACAATTTAACCTTAAAATTGTTTTAATAGATGTTGAATCAACAAGAACTATCAAAGTTCCTGCCCCATTCATTCGCGGATTATCAAATTCATCGCTTATCAAATTCATCGCTTATCAAGTTCATCGCTTATCAAGTTCATCACTTATCAGGTTTATCCTTTATCAGGTTCATCATTTATGCTGGTTGATCACCGTAGCACCGTACGTCGAGTTTTAATCATTACGTTAGTTCTCAACCTTGCAGTGATGGCCATTAAGATCGGGGTTGGCATCCTGACTGGCTCGCTAAGCATTATTGCGGATGCACTCCATAGCCTGACCGATAGTGCAAACAATGTCCTTGGGTTATTTGCGAACCAATGGTCTTCCCCGGAACCCGATCGCGAACACCCCTATGGACACCAAAAATTTGAAGCGATCGGCGCATTGGGCATCGCTGCTTTTTTAGGGATCGCCTGTTTTGAAATTCTGCAAAGCGCGATCGAACGCATCCTCCATGGAGGCAAAACCTTACAAATTAGTAGTCAAGAACTCTGGCTCCTCCTGCTCGTCTTGGGGATCAACATCTTTGTAGCCTTCTACGAACGACGGGAAGGGCAACGGGTCAAGAGTGCTCTCTTGATTGCTGATGCCTACCACACCATGAGCGATATCTGGGTCACCATCAGCGTTCTCGCAGGCTTAATTGGCATCTGGGTCTTAGGTTGGCAATGGCTGGATATTGCTCTCGCATTTCCCGTCGCCATCCTTGTTTTTTGGAGTGGCTGGACGGTATTGCGCGAAAATTTACCGTGGTTGGTAGACAGCAGCGTGATCGCCCCTGAGGCAATTTCTGAAATTACGCGATCGGTGCCAGGGGTGCTGAATGTCCATGACATCGCCTCGCGGGGCCTCGTCGGTCGCCAATGCTTTATTGAAATGCATTTAGTTGTGAATGCGGATGATGTGGAAACGGCCCATAGCATCACTGAAGCCGTTGAAGCGGCACTAGAAAAACAGTTTCCCCCCGTTCGAGTCATGATTCACCTCGAACCGCCTCGTTACTCTTCAGACAACCTCAGTTATTAGGACTGAAGTGATTAGGACTGGCCCTAATCCCTGAGTCATCCAGCAAGACCCATCAAGCAAGACCAATAAAAAAGGCTACCCAAAAACCTGTGAAGCAAGCTGCCAGGGTGACTTGGATAGCCTTAAATATGAGCAAAGAGAATTTGGCATAACCCATTCATCTATGGGCTACTTTATAGCACTAGATGTAGCGTCAAAGCAATCCCTTAATCGGAATGTGACACATTAACTAGGGCAAAAGAGAAGCTGAATGGGGAACCCATTTTTTCTGAGTATCCAGAAAATACCTAGGAATCCACACAATACCAATCCTTGCTGGATTCCAGATTTTTTCTATTCCCACTCGATCGTCCCAGGCGGTTTGGACGTAATGTCATAAACCACACGGTTCACACCACGCACTTCGTTGACAATGCGATTGGCAATAATTTCCAACAGATCGTAGGGAATCCGCGCCCAATCGGCGGTCATCCCATCTTCGCTGGTCACAATCCGTAGCACGATCGGATAAGCATAGGTGCGTTGGTCACCCATCACTCCCACACTCCGCACGGGGAGCAGCACCGCAAACGCTTGCCAAATTTCGTTGTACAAGCCTGCACGATTAATTTCTTGACGGACGATTAAATCTGCATCCCGTAGGATATCCAGTTTTTCATCGTCAATCTCACCTAGGATCCGAATTGCTAAACCGGGGCCAGGGAAGGGCTGACGGTTAACAATTTCTTCAGGTAATCCCAGCGATCGACCCACCTTGCGGACTTCATCCTTAAACAACTTCCGCAGGGGTTCAACCAATTTGAACTGCAAGTCCTTCGGCAAACCGCCAACGTTGTGGTGGCTCTTGATCTTCACCGCTACCCGTTCCCCAGTTTTGGGATCGACATTGGTATCCGCCGACTCAATCACATCGGGGTAGAGCGTTCCCTGGGCGAGATAATCAAACGGCCCCAATCGCTTAGACTCCGTTTCAAAGACCCGAATGAACTCGTGGCCAATGCGTTTCCGTTTTTCTTCGGGATCGGAGATGCCCTTCAACTGGGTCAAAAAGCGATCGCGGGCATTGACGTATTCCACAGGAATGTGGAACTGCTCCTTGAAGAGGGTCATCAACCGTTCAGGCTCACCTTTGCGCATGAAGCCTTGGTCGATAAACATACAGGTGAGTTGATCGCCGATCGCCTTGTACAGCAGGAAGGCCAATGTGGAGGAATCAACCCCACCGGACAGGGCCAACAACACACGCTTGTCTCCCACCCTGGCCCGAATTTCGCGGACGGATTCTTCCACAAAGGTCGCTGTTGTCCAAGTGGGATGGCAGCCACAGATGTGATAGACAAAATTGCAGATCAGCGCTTGCCCACCGATGGAATGCACCACCTCTGGGTGGAACTGCACACCGTAGAACTTGCGCTCATGGTCCGCGATCGCCGCTGAGGGCGTATTGTCCGTATGGGCCAACAATTCAAACCCATCCGGCATCCGGGTCACCGAGTCGCCATGACTCATCCACATGACCGAGCCTTCTTCTACATTGGTCAACAGATCGGTGGGATCGTCGATCGAGACGCTGGCTTTACCATATTCGCCACGCTCAGCCCGCTCAACTTCCCCACCCAGTTGCTGCACCATCAACTGCATGCCATAGCACACGCCCAACACGGGAATACCCAGCGTCCAGATCTCGGGATCACACTTGGGTGCACCGTCGTCATAGACCGAACTGGGTCCCCCAGAGAGAATGATGCCCTTGGGGTTCAGTTGACGCAATTGTTCCGCCGTCGTCCGATAGGACAAAACCTCGGAATAGACTTGAGTTTCACGAATGCGTCGCGCAATCAATTCAGAATACTGGGAGCCAAAATCCAAAATAACAATCATCTGGCGATTCACAGTCCCTAAGTCAGCAGAGGTCGCAGAGGTTGCGACAGAAGATTCAACAGATTCTACGGGAGGAGTCACGCTCGTTTTCCTGATGCAATCCTGGGGTAGACATTAAACAAAACTTGACTTAAGTATGTTTTAAACGGATCTGAGAGCGCGCTTTAGTCACAGTAAATTTTAGTATTTGGCTATTTTAATCACATTCTCAAACCGGACTCAAGTAACTCGGCGGCAATTTTGCTAGTCACCACAATGTTTCGCTGGCGATCGAACAGGATTGTGCCCACTTGCACTGATTTTTCGCTGTGGGTATAGATATACTGCTGCGATCGACGATCGATGTCAGCCACGATCGATTCATACACCGGAAGAGACCAAGACTGCCCGGTCACGTCATCTAGCTGACGGAGGAAATTTAATCCAGCTTCGGCGGTTTCCTGGGCCAATAAGGCTTGGGCCTGCACCGTTGGCAACCCAACCTTTACCCCATGGGCCGTCAGAATTTCCTGGCGACCATCCGCCACATGGTGATGGGTATGAAAAATCCCCCCCGCCAACTTCATAAGCTTGCCATGGTAGCCAAATAAAAGCAGCGATCGCACCCCTTGGAACCCAGCTTCCACGAGCAACGGCCCAAGCCAATTGGCGGTTTTCACCAGACGTTGGGCATCCAATCCCAATTTTGGCGCGAGATCTAAGCCATTTTCGCCAATGCAAAATACCAACGCATCGAACTGCTGGGCTTTTTCTCGTAGCAACGATCGAAATTCCTCTAATTGTCCCGGCGCACTCAACGGTTGCGCAATCCCCGAGGTTCCCAACAACGATAACCCCTCAACCACCCCAAACGCCGCATTGGACGTTCGTTTTGCCAGCGCCCGCCCCTCCGGCAAAATTAGCGTGACTTGAATACGATCGTCGGGCAACAACCAACGGGTTAAATTCTCTAAAATCAGCCGTTTGGCATAGGCATAGATGGCCGCTTCCCCCGCGCCATACTCTAGACGACCAATGCCCTCCCCCCCTTGCAACACAATCCTTTCGGCAGAAGAACTCGGCAACCGAGAAACCATGGCCCAAACGGGAGTATTTCGCGTCAGATCGAGATTATCGCCCGGATCACTGCGCGTAATGGCTAAAGCCGTCGTCTCATTTAATCCTGAAATTTGTTCTATCGGAACATTAACAATTCCTGACGAATCCAGTAGATCAACCTCAACTGATGTGTACCATTGGGGTTGGTTTAACCACCGTAGCGCCGCGATCGCAGCGGCACAAGCGAAAACAGGTAGGGTATAACCCGAACGAGGCAAATTCAACATTTATTTACTGTCAAATTAAAAACTTTTCTAACATGGCATGTAAAGGGAGTGTGAAATTCACAACAACCCTCTCGGCAATTGATTTTTTGTTTGCGTAGGATTGAGACGTGATAAACATCACCCATTGCAGGTGAAATCATACAATTTAATCTCCATCTACTTGGCCTAATGTAATTTTGCAGGTATTTTTGTAGGCACTCCTTTGACAACTGCGCACAAACGCTATTTAGGTGTCAGTTTCATTTTTTTAAGTTTTGTCTTCAAGGGTGTATTTGGCATTGCAGATCCTCAAACACCAGACTTCTCTATCCTGCGGCCCACCTGAATCACAATTGCGTAGAGGGTTTTATGGAATCTACCTCATCCCACACTTGCCCTAATCCTAGCCAGTTCTCTCCAGCAACCGGGCAATCCCGCACGATCGTATTGCAGCCTTCCGCATTAACCGGTTCAGACGGCAATCAATTTCAGAATTCTCTGGACAGAGCTTTGCAGCAAGCAGAGTCAGTGATTGTTGATTTGCTATGGGTGGATAGCATTGAAGATGAAGGGCTAACGGTCTTGTTTGCGGGTATGCAGCAGGCTTTTTTGTTAAACAAGCCCCTATCTTTTTTGTCCATGGATAGAAATACTCGTAGCGCCCTCGATCACCTATGGGAACAGCAACGCGACCAAGAACACCTGCTGCGAGATGAAGTCTTTACAGCAGAGTTCGAATCCTTTTTATCGGATTGTCGGCCTAGCTACGCTGCTTCCATGGAATTCTGAGGGCACCGATCCCCTAGCCTCCACGCATTCACCAGCGGTTCAAGGCAGCGGGGAAGACAATCGCAGTTTCAACACGATAGCAGCCAAAGCCAAGGGCAGCTAAAGCCAAGGGTGAGTGAAAGCTAAATTCTGCATTGTTACCTTATGGTGACCCTATGGTGATTGTGACCCATCGCGACCCAGGTTCAGGGATTGGGAACCGAACGTTTTAAGGCTAAAGCGGACATTTTAAGGCTAAAGCTAGCGTTTTAACGCTAAGGTCAAACCATCCCCGATCGGCAGAATGCTCACTTGCACCCGATCGTCTTGGGCTAGCTGTTGATTAAAGCTGCGGATCGTTTGCACAATTTTGTCCGTGGACTTGGCATCTGCAACCCGTCCTGACCACAACACGTTATCCACTGCAATCAAGCCACCGGAACGCACCAGTTGAACCACGCGATCGTAGTAGTTTTGATAATTTCCTTTATCCGCATCAATAAACGCGAAGTCAAAGCTCTCCGCCTGTCCCTCCGCCAGCAGTTGGTCTAGGGTTTCCACCGCCGGGGCAATCCGCAGATCAATCTTGTCAGCCACCCCTGCCAAGGCCCAGTAACGCCGCGCGATCGCCGTATAATCTTTGCTCACATCACAGGCAATCAGCTTGCCCTCAGGGGGCATCGCCAACGCCACCGTGAGGGAACTGTAGCCCGTAAACACACCGATTTCGATCGCCCGTGTGGCCCCCATCAACTGCACCAGGAGTGACATCAATTGTCCCTGTTCGGGAGAAATTTGCATCCGAGCCTGGGGATGGTTTGCCGTTTCCTGCCGGAGCTGCATCAGCACTTCCGGTTCCTGCAAGGAGTGGGCCAGAATGTATTCATAGAGAGACTCTTGGAGTCCCAGCGCATTTTTAAACATGGGCGATCGTCGGCAGAAAAGTGGAGTCGGACAGTGAAGTTGAACCTTGGAGCAGTGGAGTTGAACCTTGGAGTCGGGCTGAATTTTATCAGGTCTTAGCTGTTTTGAGTGTAGGCTGTCTGGTCTTCAGGTGTAGGCTTAGATTAGGTTCTTGCAAATATGGCGCTAACTAGGAGATCACTCATGTCGCGCTTACTGGCTATATCACGGCAATGGCTGTCCCTTGTCCAACCAAGACTGCTGCGATGGGTCGTCTTTGGCCTCTGCCTCTGTGTTTTGACCGCTTGCAGCCCTTCCACTCACTTACCGAGTCAAGACTTGATTGAACGGGCGATCGGGCTACAGGTTGAGAGAACCCAGACCCCATTGAGTCAACAACTCAAACTGCCAGCCCCCACCCGTTCCCAAATTCAGATTCGTCAAATTGAGGTGGAGAGCCAGACTCCCTTGACGATCGAGCAGCGGCCCGCCTATCACCTTCAGGGCACCTACAATCTGACTCTCAAGCAATCAGGTCACACGCTCCACCAACCCCATAACCCGTTTGACATCTATCTGCAGCAACGGCCTGAGGAAAAAACCTGGCACTTTGCTGAACCCAACCCTGAGAATCGCGATCGCTGGCTGACCCGTGCTCTGCCCTAGATCGAGGCGCGATCGGTCAGAATGTCATACCCGGTTTCCGTGACCAACACCGTATGCTCAAACTGCGCTGAGAGGGCATTATCGACGGTCACCACTGTCCAACGATCGGGCAGCACTCGGGTATTTTTTGATCCTGCATTGACGATCGGTTCGATCGCGAGGGTCATGCCAGCCTTCAGCTTGACATTGGGCATTTCGTGGGTGCGGAAGTTAAACACTGAGGGCTCTTCGTGCAGGTTACGCCCCACTCCATGGCCGGTATAGTCTTCCACGACGCTGAAGCCATAGGATTCGACACAATCCTGTACCGCTCCCGCCAAGTCCAGCAAATAAGCCCCCGCTTTGACTTGGGCGATCGCCGCATAAAGGGCCTTCTCCGACACCTGGATCAGCTTTTCCGCCGAGGGACTGACCTCGCCACCCACGGCGATCGTGATACAAGAATCGCCATGGTAGCCGTTGTAGTAAGCCCCCGTATCCACCTTGAGAACATCCCCCTTGCGGAGAATTTTCTTGCGATTGGGGATGCCATGCACCACTTCATGGTTGACACTGGCGCAGATGGAAGCCGGAAAACCGTGATACCCTTTGAAGCTTGGTTTGGCTCCCATCTCCCGAATGCGCTTTTCAGCATAGGCATCCAGATCCGCTGTGGTCATCCCGGGCTCTACCATCTCAGCAATTTCTTTCAAAACCGTTGCCACAATACGGCAAGACTGACGCATGATTGCGATTTCTTCCTGAGTTTTGACAGGGCCAGTGCGCCGCTGGCGCAGAATCGGTTGCGGAAGCAAGTTGCTTAGAATATTCATCGAGTTTACGAAGGGTACCAAAATGGAGGAGGGCAAGCAGAAGGGCACCTCAGGCCAATCTCTACGTTACCGGAAATCTTTCCCAACGGACGAACTCGACGGAATCTGTATTGTCTAAATCGGTTTGGAATCAGTCTGGAATCGGTGTTGCCTGAATCTGTACGCCTAATCTGTAACGACAATCGTCCCTTTCATCCCCGCTTCCGCGTGACCGGGGATCGAGCAATGCAACTCATACTGTCCCGATCTCACCGGCACAAACACCCAATCCGCTTCCGCGTTGGGGCGAATCTCCAGTTCATGGATCGCACCTTTGATTTCCACTTGCCCTGCATCAACTTTCTGCGACCAAATACCATCGGCAAAATCCTTGGCAGTGAAATAATGCTTTTGCCCGCTGGGATTGGTGAGGTGTAGCTTATAGCGTTTTCCAGCCTCAAAGGCGAGGTGATCGGGAACAAATTTCAGTTCCCCGACGGAATTTCCTAAGCTAACTTGAATGTCTATCACGGGTTGATGGGCTAAATCGATCGCCCCGGCAGGGGATGCGATCACAAGTAGAATCAGGACTCCCAGCCCCACGATCGACCAGAAACGCCCTTGCATTAACTTATCTTTAATTTTGTGGAGAATTTTATAGTTCATATTCGTGTCCAGTTCTTGTCCAGAACGCTAAGGATGTATCGGATAACCAGGGGGCTATAGGCCCATTATTAATAATTTTTATGCCGAGGTAATTCAGCTTACAGGTTTGTTACAGGCCCATCCGATCGCAGGCAGTAGGGTCGCTGGGAACTCAAGGGTGCTTCTAAGGCGTACTGCTCCAGAAAGGTGGGATCCCCCATGACCGCTGCGGTAGAGCCGTCGTAAACAATCTCTCCCTGACTTAGGACAACCGTGCGATCGCACAGATCCAACGCCAAATCCAAATCATGGGTAGCAATAATTTGGGTTAACGATAGCCGATCGAGCAGGTGAATCAATTGCCGCCGCGATCGTGGATCTAATTGCGCCGAGGGTTCATCTAAGGCCAGAATGCTGGGTTGCATGGCCAACACCCCCGCGATCGCCACTCGCTTTTTCTCTCCCCCTGAAAGAGCCTGGGGGATCCGTTGGGCGTAGTCGTCCGGATTGAAGCCGACTGCTTCCAAGGCCGCGATCGCGCGCTGGTGCTGCACCTCCAAACTTAATCCTTGGTTTTTCGGGCCAAAGGTGACATCTTCCCAAACGCTAGGCATAAATAGCTGATCATCAGGATTTTGGAAAACCAAACCCAGGGCATTTCGCACCACTCGCAGCGTATTCGGTGCCACTCGCCAAGGGCCCACCTGTACCTGCCCCACTTGCGGCAACAGCAAACCATTCAAGTGGTGCAGCAGGGTGGATTTTCCGGAACCATTGGCTCCTACGATCGCCACCCGTTGCCCCGCCATAATCGTTAAGTGGATGTTCCGTAGCGCAGGGGTGCCATTGGGATAACTGTAACCAACATTCTGAATTGCAAGGGCGACAACGGCCATACAGCGTATCAACGATCCAGGAGACTAGAGATTGTTTACGAGAGTTGTCTACGAGATTGTTTACAAGAGTTGTTTACGAGAGTTGTTTGATTCTGGATAGCGAACAATGAGAGCAATCTTATTCAGAACATGATCTCTGCTCCTATGCTGAGCAGAATCACTGAGATCGTGTAGGTCAATAAGCAGATATCTGGCTTCGTCCATCGCAATGGTGTCCCCTCTGGAGCAAGTCCCGCATAGCCCCGAGAGAGCATTGCTTGGTGGATGCGATCGCCCCGATCGTAGGTACGGATGAATAAAGCCCCGATCATCACACCGACAATGTGACGATGCACTGGACGGGAAACCAACAGATTGCGCGACTGAGCAGCCCGTTGCAGAGTTTGAGCTTCGTCAAGTAACACGGTCAGATACCGCAACATCGATCCCACGATCGCCACAAGGAGTGGGGGCATTTTTAACTGTTTGAGTGCTTGTAAAAGTTCGATTTGGCGAGTCGTCAAGGTCAACACATTCAAGGTCATCAGGGACAGTCCCACTTTCATGGCCAAACTAAAAAATCCCAGCAGCCCCCCTTGATAAATCTCCAGCCAACCCCATTGCCAGAGGAGATCCCCTTGCTCCCGAAACAGCGTGCCTAGCACAAGTAACAAGGCAAAACTGGCTTCGAGGGTCATTCGTCGCAGGAGTTGCCCCAGGGATACCGAACTCCGCCAGCCAATCAGTAGCAGGCCCCCGCCCATCACTAGCAATTGCAAGCCTTGCAACGGAGGCGTGAGGGCGATCGCAAACACCGCGATCGTGGCGCACAGCAGTCGCATCCAAGGCTGGGGACCTGTAGCGCTGGTAGCGCTTGGGGCAGCCAAGCCCTTCCCCAAGCCGGGTGAGTCATGAAAAATCATGGATCCTTGTGTGAGGTTTCTGGTTTAGCCACCACCCACTTGCCGACCCCCCAGGTCAACCCAAAAGTCACCAGCGTGCCCACCAAGCCCGCTAGCGGGGTCGCTAGCGCATCCGGCACGCCCCGCATGGCATACTCATCAAACGCTTGGTAAAAGGGCAACTGATGGGCCACAGGATGTTCCGCTGCACGAGATTCAAATTCCTGATCTTGAGCCACCCGATCGAGCCCATCCGGGTTTTGGCTCGCCCAGGGAGACAGAAGCGTCGCCAGCCCCACCGCCAGCCCTAGGGAAACCCCGTAAAACCAACGCGACCGTAGACCACACCGTAGACCACTTTGTATTTTTTGCATTACCTCATCTCTCCAGACACGATCTCTCCACGCGCAGTCAGGGCACGATCGCGGGGCGCTTTGTGAATTAACTCCGGTCGCAGCCGTCGCACATAATCCAACGCCAGCAGTGTAATGGCCGCTTCCCCGAGGCCAATTAGCCCATGCCAAAAGACCATAGCACCCAACGCAAGCCCTAGATTTGCCGTCCCAGACAAGCCGATCTGGAGCGAACAGAACGCAGAAGCGGCTACTACACTTACCCAGCTCGCGATCGCCGCTCCCACCATGACCCCAATCCAGCGATCATAGCCCACCAGGCAACGGATCCCTTTGTAGAGGTAATAGCCACCCAAGGTTCCGACTAACCCCATATTGACAATGTTGGCTCCTAGCACGGTCAGCCCACCATCTTGAAAAAATAGGGTCTGCACTATGAAGACCACCGCCATAACGAGCGATCCCGCCCAAGGCCCCAATAACGCCCCCGCCAAGGTTCCCCCCAGCAGGTGCCCTGATGTCCCCATGGGGATCGGAAAGTTGATCATCTGGGCGGCAAAAATAAAGGCAGCACAGACGCCCATCAGAGGAACCGCCCGATCGTCATAGGTTGCCTGTACTCGTCTGAGGCAGAGACCAATCAGCCCCAAGGCCAAGGCCCAAGTTCCTAGCCAAACCATGCCTGCGATCGGCGTCGCTGCATTCAAATAACCATCCGGCATGTGCAACGCCAAGGGTAAGACTCGAATCATGCCATTGTTTGTCCAAATAGTTGCTAGACTCCAGTAAACCGCTGACAAATCCCCCAATTCAATCCAGATGGGGGGGATGAACGGCGTTAGTCAACCAGGTTAACATAAATCAACCTAGGTGACCCTTAACCAGCCCCATTTCTAGCGAGGCCACACCAAGATCCACCCGAATTCCAAGATCCACCCAGATTCCAAGATCCACCAGCCTCAAAAAACTTTGCTGTGAGATCTAGACTTAAAGGGGATGCATACGCTACATTAAGCAATTGTGAGTTTTTAACAAACCCGCTATGAACGCCCAGGAAATCATCCGCTCTCTTGAAGCGGAACAGATGAAGTCAGATCTTCCGGTGATTCATGTTGGCGACACTGTGCGCGTTGGCGTGAAAATCCGCGAGGGTGACAAAGAACGGACTCAGCCCTACGAAGGGGTGGTCATTGCTAAGCGTAGTGCTGGCGTGACTCAGAACATTACGGTACGTCGAGTTTTCCAAGGCGTAGGCGTAGAACGGGTCTTTTTGATTCACTCTCCTCGCATTGAGAGCGTTAAAGTTCTCCGTCGGGGTAAAGTGCGTCGTGCTAAGCTCTTCTACCTCCGTCAACGGACTGGTAAGTCTGCCCGTCTGAAGCAGCGTTTCGATCGTGCACTTTAGTTCCACGGCAATCTTTTGAGAAATTGCTAGACTAGGGACAAAAGTTAGGTAAAATATGGAGTAGTTCAGACGCATGCGTCCTTAGTTCAGTTGGTAGAACGCAGGTCTCCAAAACCTGATGTCGGGGGTTCGAGTCCTCCAGGGCGCGCTGAATTACTCCATTGAGCTTAAAAGACCTCAACATAGGTCAAGTCATTAACTATAAAATAATTGTAGAAAATGACTTCAGGTACGGCTAATCCCTAGCTTATGCTGGGTTGGGGCTGTACCTGTCTTTTCTGGGGAAGTTTTCCATATCGAGTTCAACGGTGGTGATGGTCATGGCCAAGAAAGATGATGCTGCGGTACAAGAGCAGAAGTCTGCTTTCACTCCTAATACTTTCATCCAAGAAACAAAAGAAGAACTCGGAAAAGTAACCTGGCCTAGTCGTCAGCAGCTCATTAGTGAGTCGATCGCTGTGATCCTGATGGTTTCGCTATCGGCAACCTTGGTTTATTTCATTGACCAACTATTTTTGTGGGCACAGGGGAAGGTGTTCGGAGGATGACGTACACATCAGACGATTCCATGGGTCTGTCCCAAGCTGACCTAGAAGAAGGGGCCGATGAGGCTCAACTGCTCAAGCAGTCCCGTTGGTACGCTGTACAAGTTGCTTCTGGCTGTGAAAAGCGAGTTAAGGCCAACTTAGAACAACGAATTCAAACCCTGGATGTAGCCAATCGGATTTTGGATGTTCAGATTCCTGAAACTCCTATTCTGAGACATCAAAAAGATGGTCGCCCCAAGGAAGCTAGCGAAAAAGTCTTTCCAGGCTATGTGTTAATTCGCATGGTGATGGATGATGAGACTTGGCAGGTGGTCAAAAACACGCCAAATGTCATCAACTTTGTTGGTGCTGAACAGAAACGTCGTTACGGTCGAGGTCGAGGACACGTTAAACCGATGCCCTTAGCCTTTGCCGAAGTAGAGCGAATCTTTAAGCGCTCCCAGGAGCAGGAACCCGTCAGGAAACTTGATATGGCTGCCGGGGATAAGATTATGGTTCTGTCTGGCCCCTTCAAAGACTTTGAAGGTGAAGTGGTTGAAGTGAGTCCCGAGCGCAGCAAGCTCAAAGCGCTGCTCTCCATCTTCGGGCGGGAAACGCCTGTGGAACTGGAGGTCAACCAAGTTCAGAAGATTGAGTAGATCTCAGGAAATTAGCAGTCAATGGCAAAGAAAGTAGTTGCAGTCATTAAGCTCGCGATCAACGCGGGCAAAGCAAACCCGGCACCCCCCATTGGCCCTGCATTGGGTCAACATGGTGTCAACATCATGATGTTCTGTAAAGAGTACAACGCACGTACCGCTGACCAAGCTGGCATGGTGGTACCCGTTGAGATCTCGGTCTACGAAGATCGTAGCTTTACCTTCATCCTCAAAACGCCCCCCGCTTCCAAGCTGATTGCCCAGGCTGCGGGAATTTCCACTGGTTCCGGTGAACCCAACAAGAAGAAAGTGGGTTCTATCACTAAAGCGCAGTTGGAAGAAATCGCTAAAACCAAAATGCCTGATCTCAACGCCAATGATGTTGAGGCTGCGATGAAGATCATTGCAGGCACCGCGAAAAACATGGGCGTCACCATCAAGGACTAAATCTCCAGTAGATTTTTTCGAGTTGATCTTGCATTGTTTTGATCAGCTTACTCTTCTAACATTTTCCATTCACAACGGGGGAGAGACTCTCTCGCTATAACCCCAGGAGTATTCAATGACTAAAAAAGTGTCGAAGCGCTTGCGGGAACTGCAAGCCAAGGTGGAGAAGCGCACCTATGAGCCTTTAGAGGCCATGAATCTGCTCAAAGAAACTGCCACTGCTAAATTTTCTGAGTCTGCCGAAGCCCACATTCGGCTGGGGATTGATCCCAAATACAACGACCAACAACTGCGGACAACCGTTGTTCTGCCCAAGGGGACGGGGCAAACCATTCGGGTCGCAGTCATTGCGCGAGGCGAAAAAGTGGCTGAAGCTACCAACGCTGGCGCAGAGGTGGTTGGTTCTGAAGAACTGATTGACGAAATTCTCAAGGGGCGCATGGATTTTGACCTCTTGATTGCAACACCGGATGTGATGCCTCAGGTTGCAAAACTGGGTCGTGTGCTAGGGCCTCGGGGCTTAATGCCTTCACCCAAAGCCGGTACCGTAACCACAGATCTCCCCCAAGCGATCGCAGAGTTTAAAGCCGGTAAGCTGGAATATAAAGCTGATAAGACCGGGATTGTGCACATCTCCTTTGGTAAGGCAAACTTTAGTGCAGAGGACTTGTTAACGAACCTGAAAGCACTACAAGAAAGCGTTGAACGCAATCGTCCTTCTGGTGCAAAGGGGCGCTATTGGCGTACAATCTATGTGTCTGCAACCATGGGGCCAGCGATCGAAGTCGATATCAACGCCCTCCGCGATCTTAAAGTCGCTGAAGCCTAGATAGAGGCTCCTTTTGCAATGCAACCGACATTTTTCATTATAGCTGAAATTTTGAATTGCATTGACGATCGAGTCACCGATTGCTAGAGTAGGTTGTCAAAGTTTTTGGAGTCGTTCCAAACGAAGCATTACTCGCAACTGAATAACAAGCCGCAGAAAGCAGGTGTTGGAAGTAAAGTTCCTGCCGAGGTTTGAGATTGATCGGTCTAGTTTTAGCTAGATTGAGTAAACCTCGGCGCTGCAAACCGAGGTTTTTTATTGCACTTCAGAGTAATGCAGACAAAATTTCAACGTTCAAGGATCCCGGTTAAGGAGGTGATATCGAATGGGTAGAACGCTGGAAAATAAGAAGGCCATTGTTGAAGGGCTGAAGGAAACGCTGAGTGAATCCACGTTAACGTTGGTCATCAACTACCAAGGTCTAACCGTTGGAGAAATCACGGATCTGCGTCGTCGTCTGCGGGATAAAGGTGCAACTTGTACCGTCACCAAAAATACGCTGATGAATAAGGCGATCGCGGGTGACGAGCGCTGGGAGCCAATGTCTGAACTGCTCAAAACCACCACCGCTTTCATCATGGTGAAAGAGGATATTGGCGGCGCGGTCAAGGCATACCAAGAGTTCCAAAAGGCTGCTAAGAAGACGGAAGTCATCGGCGGTGTGATGGATGGCAAGCTCCTCTCTGACAAGGATGTTAAGGCGATCGCAGATCTGCCGTCCAAGGAGCAACTCATCGCGCAAATCGCAGGGGCAATCAACGGTGTCGCCACCAAGCTGGCAGTGGGCATCAACGAAGTCCCGTCCGGTCTGGCACGTGCTATCAAGCAAATTTCCGAGAAGGAAGCTGCCTAATCGCAGTTCCATTCAAAACAGGCAAATCGGCTGCAAAGTTTTTAGCTGTATAGCTTTTGGCTGTATTGTGACTGACGTGCCAGCCGACCAGCCTAGGAAATCGACGAACCATTTTCATTGATTAAACGGAGAAAATCCAATGTCTGCTGTTGCTGAAATTATTGAAAAGTTGAAGGGTTTGACCCTTCTGGAAGCTGCTGACCTGGTTAAGGAAATCGAAGAAACCTTCGGCGTCAGCGCTGCGGCTCCCGCTGGTGGCATGATGATGATGGCGGCTCCTGGCGCACCTGCTGAAGCAGCTGAAGAAAAAACCGAGTTCGATGCAGTCTTGGAAGAAGTTCCTGCTGATAAGAAGATTGCAATTCTGAAGATCGTTCGTGAAATCACCGGTCTGGGCCTGAAGGAAGCTAAGGATCTGGTTGAATCTACACCTAAGGCTCTGAAGGAAGGCGTTGCTAAGGCTGATGCTGAAGCAATCAAGAAGCAAATCGAAGAAGCAGGCGGTAAGGTTTCCGTTAAATAGTCAACGGAGCTTCGTCTGATGTGAAAAGGTATTCCTTCGGGAATGCCTTTTCTATTATTTAAACCAGTCCATTAGCAATCGATTGGACTGGCTGCTGAAGCATTCCCAAAAGAATCGATGGAAAGTTGTCGCCAACAGCCATTTCATCAATCTCTCAAGATGGCTCAACATTGCGCTTAGAGAGCGGTTCCAGGCCATTTTGATGCAAAGTCTAGCTATAGCGGTCTCAGGCTTCCCCCACCCACCCAATAGAAGCCCGTCAAATTTGTCATTCCCTAAGATTTAAGCGATCGGGTGAGGATTTTTTGACGACAATCCTCTGGGACTTTGGCGTTTCAAGCGTTATAGTAGTGATTGATAAAGAGAACTTGTATTTCGGTTACACAGCGAATCCTTGTTGCAGAATTTCACTTTCCAGCACAGACGCTCCGAAACTTGCCTCTCTACTTTTACTGCTTTTTGGAGCGTCCTATGTCAATTTATGTCGGCAACCTGTCTTACAGTGTTACTCAAGACGACCTGAACGAAGTGTTTGGGGAGTATGGCACAGTAAAGCGGGTGCAAGTTCCCACCGATCGGGAAACCGGCAAACCCCGGGGGTTCGCCTTTGTTGAGATGAACTCCGATGAAGAAGAAGAAGCGGCGATCGCTGCTTTGGATGGCGCAGAGTGGATGGGTCGCGACCTCCGAGTCAACAAAGCGAAGCCCCGTGAGGAGCGTCCCAGCGGCGGTAGCGGTGGTTACAACCGCAGCGGCGGTGGCGGCGGCGGTGGCTGGGGTGGAGACCGTCGAGGTGGTGGCCGTCGCTACTAAGCCTTGATTGCTCAGCTCCACAAGTTTTGTAAATTACTGTCCATTCGCCCAAGGAGAGCAAACGATGGCTCAAGTTGTCATTGGCGAGAATGAAGGTATTGAGTCAGCCCTACGCCGTTTTAAGCGACAGGTCTCTCGTGCAGGCATTCTTCAAGATGTTCGCAAGAACCAACACTTTGAAACCCCTCAAGAAAAAGCACGCCGGAAGGCCAGTGCTCGCCGACGCCAAGGTCGTGGACGGCGTTAGAGTTTAATTCAAACTCATGATGAAATAGGGAGGCAAATGCCTCCCTATTTTTTTAGTTTCATGGTTATTCAATCCCCAAGCCCTCTCAAGCCGAACCAAATCATAACTAGAGCCGACTAACCAAAGCGCCCAAGCCCAACAGGTTGGAAGCTAGCCAAGGTCGGAACCTGTAAGAATGCCCCAGCAAAAACAGTTCATAGAGAAGTTAAGGTTGGTAGGGGTTTGAATCTTAGGGGTTTGTAATCTAACGTGAGTTCGACAAGCAAAATTGTCCCTCACAAATCCCTGGTACTTGGACGGAGAATGCACTTTCGGGAGAAGTTCCCCGATATTTGCTGCGGAGCAGCCCCGACGATCGCGCCTCACCACAAATTCATCGAACTCAGGTTAATCCAGAGCGCCAAGAATGTATGGAAATCCGCAGGGCAAAACCCCGATCTTATCGGTAGATACACACAATTACCGGTAGATACGCACGTTATTAGCCCACAGCAAACAGCTAAAAGCAAACAGCTAAAAATGAGCTGCTACGATGTTAATAGCTAGAAGTCAGTAGCTAGAAGCGCCTACAAACACATCCTTGGAAAACATTTCTGTTAACACTGTCAGATATGGCAGTATGACTTTCACTTGTTCCGGGGAGAGTGAGTTGTGGATTTCCCAGTTGAGGGTTTGCAACATATCTCGCACCAGTTGCCAACTGACTCTTAACCGAGGATAGAGCATGACGCAGAGGGGGAAGAGTTGCTGTTGTACCGATCGAATACTACCTTCCAACACGCAGAGACACAGGTATACCTGGAACATTTCCACGTCTCGAATACTGGAAACCGTGACATGCTGGGATTTCAGACTTCCGCTAAAGCTATGGTAGTTCGGGTGGAGATGATGAATTTGTTCGCACACGCGATAGGCAATTTTGGTACTGAGCGGCAGTAAAGCTTGGGTCGCTTGCAGAGATGGAGAATCCAAAGAATGCTCTGCTGCGGCTTGGTAGGCATCCCGGAGCGGCATATACATATGGTCATCCATCACCTTCACATAGGGTTCCACCAAAAGCCGCTCGGAAGGGGTCAATAGCGCAAGCAGCAGTTGTCCAGTGTAGTGAAACTGCATGCTGACAAAGCCGATCGTCCTCGGATCATGGCGAGTGTAATCTTGCCGCATCCGACCACAAGCATCACCAATCTGCACGGACAACCGCCGCGCCGTGACTCGCCCACGATATCCCTGCAATGCCTTTTCATACAATGCATGGGAATCAGCCGCAATTTTCCACGGATCAATATGGGCCGGATCAATCCCATGGCGTTGAATTTCTGTCGCCAATAGGGACTCCGTTTGTGACCAAGCTTGAGCGCTAGCCAACTTCAACGACTTGAGCAACTTGTCTGCGGTATGGCAGCGTCCTTCCGGCGAGGCCACATCGGAAATTTGCTTGGCCAATGGATTCTGAGGCTGATCGTAGTTGCGAGTCACCGAAGCGACATACTTGCGCGCCCAAACAGCCGCCAAGGAATGGGAATTCGGCTTATCTAACGGGCTTTTGGGATTGGGGAGAAAATTATCACCGTAGCCCGATGAACTACTAGATCCATCAAATGAACCAAATCGATCAACAGCGAGATCGGACAGAGGCACAGAAGAATATTCCATTCGTGACACCTGACTTTCGGGAAAGGCAAATTAGAGCACTGAAGCAACAGCGCACCATAACCAATACATGAACAAAAATCGATCGAGAAACTGGCAAATAAAGTTAGGAGAACTATTTTCCACTATCAGCAGATTTAAATCGTAACTAAGCCTTACGATTACATAAATTTGTGAAAGACTCGTGGAAATACTGAAGCAAATAATTTAACTTTGTTTTAATTAAAGCATGAATATAGCGTATTTACGGACACCAAACCAATTATTTCTTTACGTTTCGTAAAAATAAACCCCAGGGCAATTATGCCAACTAGAGTTGGCTACGGCTCCATGGTTGACAATAGTTAACGATCGAGACATTGGACGATCTATATTGATTACTTCCTTCGCACTCAAAGACACGAGCTGGAGGCGAAAGAGCACTCAATTTGAGGTTAGAGAACTAAAGACAATCTCTATGGAGCTAGAAGTTTCTCGTGGGTTTGTATACGAATTCTGCATAACAAATCCATCACTTATTGTTGCCCCTCAGAGAAGGGATACCAACTATTTATTGCTGGATAGGTTGCAACTAAAGCTCTCAAAACTGAAGCTCTAAAACTTGGTGTTTGTGAACGCTGATAGCAACTTGAATCCCAGAACGACCAGTACTGATCCACTCACAATTCGTCTTCATGAGACGAGAATTGATCACAACCATTGATTGATATTCAGTATTGCTCCCGTTTTTTTGGGACTCCATGGGTCTTTGCTAAAAGTTTCTCCATAACAATGACAACTCACACTATGGAGTCACGGTTGTCACCTTGTATTAACAGTTGTCATCCCTTTTTCTGTCCTTGGGAATTCTCATAAATAGGCTTGTAGATCCCTTAACTCTTCACCAGGAAAGGAATGGGGCATGATGGAGAAAGTTGCCATTTTTTTGGATGCGGAAAGTCTATCCGGTCGATTGAGTTCGGTGGAAGGAGAACCCATCATCGATCGCATTCGCAAATTGGGCACCGTTGTTGTGCGGCGTGCCTATGGCAACTTTAGTCAGGGGTGTGTCAATGCCCACCAAAAGGAACTCAACCAACAGGGGTTCGAACTGATTCACACCTTCCATCCCGTGAGCGGCAAAAATTCGGCGGATATTCAGATGGTGGTGGATGTGATGGATTATGTGAGCCGTATTCCAGAACTTCAAGTGTTTGCGATCGCGACGGGGGACTCGGATTTTTTGCCCCTCTACCGTCGCCTGCGGGAACTGGGTAAATCGGTGATTGGCATGAGTACGCGATCGATCACCGCAACATTATCCGCCCACTTTGATGACTATATCCAACTTTGCCCTCTAAGCAGTTGCCCCACGCCTCCCAGCGAATCTGCTCTTCCTAAAATCATTACGGCTCCAGCCAGTGAACCAACCATCGCGATCGCCACGGCTTCTAACCTCAACCGTGACCAGCTTTTACTTCAGCTAGGACAAATTCTGCCGTCGAAAAAAGCGGGTATTAAGTTAGCGACCTTATTGAAAAATCTCAAGCAGCACAGTTCCTTCGCCATGATCCAGCCTTGGACAGTCGCCGATCTACGGGATTATCTAGAACGCCTGCCCAATGAGGTGATGCTGATTGGAGACAAAGTGTTTAGCCCAGAGCAGGGGCACGCATTTCAAGCCACCCCAGCCAACCTTGCAACCCCTACTTCCACCCCAGCCAGTTCCACCCCAGCCAGTTCAAAAGTCCCCCAGACCCAACAACAGGCGATCGACCATGTTCGCCAGATCCTACAGGTTATGACCAATGGCATTAGCCTCAAAAAACTAGAGGTTCATCTAAAAAAACAGATGGCCTCTTTCAAGCCACAGGCGATCGGGTTTAAGACGTTTCTTGAATTTTTGCAGAGCCAGCCCCAGGTGGTTTATCTAACCCTCGATCGTAAAAAAGCCTACCTTAAAGGCAAAGAACCCAGTACAGGAGTGGACAAAGCTGTCGTCGTAACGCAACAAATTTTGCGCCAGACGCCGAAGGGGATTCAGATTAATGGCCTGAAGACAGAGATTTGTAAGCAATACAGCCAGTTTGATGAAAGGAAGCTAGGGCACAAGCGGTTTCTTGATTTTTTAAAAAGTCATCCGAACGTCATCAAACTAGAACAAAAGGGTCAAATCTGGTGGGCAAAGGCAGTTTAAGAAATCTGAACCCAAACTCTCTTGGCTCTAATGAAAGCGCTCAATTCCATGAACTCTCTCGACTCCAGGCTAGAGGCTCTATTAAAAGCTGAGAGATCGTCTCCCGCAGGCCGCACCAAGCCGATATAATGGGAGACTGCATTTTCGCTCAATGAACCCCATGGCTTCCGAAGACCTGCGTGCCACTCGCATCGAAAAACTCGAACAACTCAAAGCATTGGGGATGAATCCCTTTGCCTATCAGTGGAAATCTAGCCACTCAATGGCTGACTTGCAGTCTAAATATGCCGACCTGCCGAATGGCGAAGAGCAACCGGTTGAAGTTGCCGTCGCAGGTCGCATTATGGCACGGCGGGTCTTCGGGAAGCTGGCGTTTTTTACGCTTCAGGATGAAACGGCCAACATTCAACTGTATCTGGAGAAAAGTCGGATTCAGGAGTTCATGGGCGATCGGGATGCCGATGCCTTTAGCCATTTGAAATCGCTGACGGACATTGGTGACATCATTGGCGTCAAGGGAACCGTGAAACGCACAGATAAGGGTGAGCTTTCGGTGTACGTGAAAGAGTACACAATGCTAACGAAATCGTTATTACCCTTGCCTGATAAATTCCACGGCTTAACGGATGTCGCAACACGCTATCGTCAACGCTATGTTGATTTGATCGTTAATCCTGAAGTCCGCGAAACCTTCCGCCGGAGAGCATTGATTACAGCATCGATTCGGCGATATTTAGATCAACAGGGCTTTATTGAGATCGAAACACCCGTCTTAATGGGTGAAGCAGGGGGAGCCGATGCCCGTCCGTTCATTACTTATCACAACACCCTGGAAATGGAGTTATACCTCCGCATTGCGACAGAATTGCACTTGAAGCGTCTGGTCGTCGGTGGCTTTGAAAAGGTGTTTGAACTGGGTCGAATTTTCCGAAACGAGGGCGTTTCCACCCGGCACAATCCGGAGTTTACCTCGATCGAGGTCTACCAAGCCTACGCTGATTACAATGACATGATGGATTTAACGGAAGCCATCATCACAACAGCAGCACAGGAAGTGTTGGGAACGACGCAAATTACCTACCAAGGGCAAGCGATCGATCTCACCGCACCCTGGAAACGGATCACCATGCATGATGCGGTGAAGGAAGCTACGGGCGTTGATTTTGCAACCTTTACGGATTTGGATGCGGCCAAGCAAGCAGCTAGAGCAGCGGGGATTCATGACATTGACGATTGTCCGTCGATCGGCAAGTTGCTAAATGAGGCCTTTGAACAAAAGGTGGAAACAACCCTGATGCAGCCGACATTTATTCTGGATTATCCGGTGGAGATTTCACCGCTGGCAAAACCCCATCGATCGAAGCCAGGATTGGTGGAGCGGTTTGAGCTATTCATTGTTGGGCGGGAGACCGCCAATAGTTTCTCGGAGTTAACCGATCCCTTAGATCAGCGGGCGCGACTGGAAGAACAGGCAGCCCGGAAAGCAGCGGGAGACTTGGAAGCGCAGGGTGTGGATGAAGATTTCCTCTGTGCGCTGGAACATGGAATGCCGCCAACGGGGGGGTTGGGAATTGGCATCGATCGACTGGTCATGCTTTTAACGGATTCACCCAGCATTCGCGATGTGATTGCCTTCCCATTACTGAAGCCCGAGAAACCCGAAGGGGAGGAAAGTTAAGTACAGCGTTAAGTGCGGTGACGATCGCGCATCCAGTTGGCCGGATTATTGCGAATATAGCAGCGGATACGACGGAGCGCATATTCATCCCGAATAATGTGATCGTGAAATCGCGGATGCCAGCCAAAATATTTAAATCCCGCAGCCCAAATTCGTTTAGTGCAAGCAGATTTAAATTGACCCACGATCGCCCCCAAAACGCCGGGTTTCCAGGTATCCGATCGTTGCCGTTCCATGCGTCGTTCCGTAGAGATGAGCCTCCGGCCCGTCTCCCCCAGCGATCGCGCTAAAGGAGAGGGGGAATTTTGGGGGCGATCGGTGGGGTTTGAGACGCGCCCTTGGCACGTCTGTACGGGGGGTTGGGGAAGAATGATGATGATGGCGTGGAAGTGATTGGGCATAATGATCCATTCATCTAGGCGGATCTGAGGGCGGAGCTCGCCTACCCGCTGCCATTCTTCTGCAATGATTTGGCCGATCGGTGAAAGGTGCATTTTTCCCTGAATCACTCGGCCCAAAAAATGGCGACGATCGCGGGTGCAAATGGTGATGAAATAAGCGCCTGGATTGGAGTAGTCCCAGGTGGGGTGGCGGGCCGATTCAACACGGTATCGATTTCGGTAAAGCGTCATGGATCGCCTATCAATTCGGTTTCCTTAGGATGCCCATGCAGCGATCGAGATCGCCCGTGGCATGATCTAAGGAGGCCGTTTTGCATCTTCCCCTGGCATCTTTTCTATGTCATCTATTTCTGTTTCACACCTCAGCAAAATGTATCCCGTCGCTATCAAAGAGCCGGGACTCAAAGGCACGATCGAACACTTTTTTAAACGCACCTACAAAGAAATCCACGCGGTTCAGGATGTCAGTTTTGAGATCCAACCCGGCGAAATTGTGGGATTTCTGGGAGCCAATGGTGCAGGCAAAACGACCACACTCAAAATGTTAACGGGTTTGATCCATCCATCGGCAGGATCTGTGACCGTTGCAGGCCATATTCCCTTTCGTCGAGAATCGGCTTTTCTGAGGAAAATCACCCTCGTCATGGGTCAAAAGCAGCAATTGATTTGGGATTTGCCTGCCATGGACTCCCTACGGATTAATGCTGCCGTTTACGGACTTAGCGATCGTGCTGCCCAGTCCCGCATTGATGAACTCGCAGACATGCTGTCTCTCCAGGGCAAGCTCACCCAGCCTGTTCGCAAGTTATCCCTTGGTGAGCGTATGAAAGCGGAATTGCTAGCCGCATTGCTGCATGAGCCACAGGTATTATTTCTCGATGAACCCACGTTGGGATTGGATGTCAATGCACAGGTTGCCGTGAGGGAATTCCTGAGAGAATACAACCAACGGTTTAATGCAACCATTCTGCTAACGAGTCATTACATGGCTGATATCACAGCACTGTGCGATCGTGTCCTGATGATTCACCAAGGCAAACTGATTTATGACGGCAGCCTAGATGGCCTCATCGAACAATTTGCACCCTGTCGTGAAGTCCATGTCGAATTAGCCTACGCCTACCACAAAGCTAAACTACAACAATACGGTGATGTGCAATCGATCGACGGTTCCTCCGTGCGCTATCTCGTTAAACCAGAACTCCTCACCAAAACCGTTTCTCAGCTACTGGCCGACCTTGAAGTCGTGGATTTAGCCGTTAGCGATCCGCCGATCGAGGAAATTATTGGACGCGTTTTCCAAGTTGGTCAAGTTCACTAACCCCTCCCCCGTCATCCATGAAACGACTCTACAAAATTTTCCAAACCCTCCTGTCCACCTACTACGCTTACATGCTGGAATACCGGGCAGAGTTGCTACTGTGGGCCCTATCCGGCTGCCTCCCCATCATCCTCATGGGGGTTTGGACTCAAGCAGCCCAAGGGGGAGCCTTTGCCCTGACTTCTGCTCAATTTGCCCGGTACTTTCTCGCCATTTTCCTGTGTCGCCAACTGACCGTGGTTTGGGTCATTTGGGAGTTTGAACGGGAAATTGTCGAAGGAAAATTAGCCTTTCGCTTACTGCAACCACTCGATCCCGTTTGGCATCACGTTTGGTCGCACATTGGAGAACGTTTTGCCCGTTTACCCTTTATTGCAGTGATTATTGGCCTTTTCATCCTGCTCTATCCCAGTGCTTTTTGGATTCCCGATGCAGGCACTTCAGCATTGTTTATTCTAGTTTCTATCTGTGCGTTTGCATTGCAATTTTTAATTCAGTATACCTTTGCAATGTTTGCCTTCTGGACAGAAAAAGCCAGTGCTATCCAGGAACTATGGTTTCTTTTTCACCTGTTTCTGTCCGGTAGCATTGCGCCCCTAGAAGTTTTCCCCCCTGGTGTTCGACAGGTTGTCGAGTTCCTGCCCTTCCCCTACATCCTGCATTTTCCGGCCAGCATTTTAACTGGACTTCCCGTTGATTACCTACGCAGCTTTTTGATTATGGGGATCTGGGCTGGTATTTTTTATGCCATTAATCGATATCTGTGGCGCAAAGGATTAAAACAATTTTCAGGCATGGGAGCTTAGAATGAATTTTAAACTGAATCACCTCGGCAAGTATTTCCAATTAATTCGTCTGTTCTGGAGTACCGCGATCGCGGCGGAATTGGAATACCGCATGAATTTTATCTTTTCGGCTCTAACCAGTTTAGGCGGATTGGCTGGCAGCCTATTTGGACTCTTTCTGTTTTATGGTCAAGGCTATCACTTCCAGGGGTGGAGTTGGGAAGAAGCCCTAATCGTTGTAGGCATTTTTACATTTCTAAAGGGATTTTCCACAGCTTTTCTAGCTGCCAACCTAAATCGGATCGTTAAGCACGTGGAAAAAGGAACCTTAGATTTTGTGCTCCTCAAGCCGATTAGCTCTCAATTTTGGCTGTCATTTCATAGCATGTCCCTTTGGGGGTTACCTGACATGTTATTTGGGCTATTCATTGTTCTATATGCAGGATCTAAGTTGGAATTATCCTGGTTAAGTTATCTTTCAGGCTTAATCCCAATTCTTTTTGGGGCAACGATTCTATACAGTCTTTGGTTTATCTTAGGTGCAACCAGCATTTGGTTTACTAAAATCTATAACATCACTGAAGTTTTGAAGGGTTTAATGGATGCGGGCCGCTTCCCGATGGTAGCCTACCCAGTTTCCTACCAAGTGTTCTTTACATTTATTGTACCTGTCGCTTTTTTGACCACTGTTCCTGCAGAAGCGCTCTTGGGACGAGTTAATCCAGCGTGGGTGATGGGATCGGGTGGTTTAGCGATCGCGCTACTTTGGTTTTCCAATCAATTCTGGCGATTTGCACTGCGCTTTTACACGAGTGCGTCAAGCTAGGAGACAAAACAGAACGGTCATTATGACTGCGACTGCTAGGAAAGTAGTCGAAAGGGCCAAAATTTTGCTATCCTGCTGACCGCGAGGAGTCTTTCTCTGGAGCGATCGGTCAATGATAGAAGTTGAACATCTGAGCAAACTGTACGGAGCTACTCCGGCGATTCAGGATATTACCTTTTCCGTAGAGTCGGGGGAAATTTTGGGATTCCTAGGGCCAAACGGGGCGGGCAAAACCACAACAATGCGGATCCTATCGGGATATTTGCCTGCCAGTGGCGGAACGGCAAAAATTGCTGGTTTCGAAGTCCATGAACAGTCTATGGAAGTGCGGCAACGGATTGGCTACCTGCCGGAAAATCCGCCGCTGTATCTCGACATGACGATCGAAGCTTTCCTCGATTTTGTCGCGCGAATTAAAGGCGTCAGTGCAGGCGATCGGGCTAATCGAGTTAACTATGCCCTGGAAAAATGCAACCTGACAGAACGACGAAAAACCCTGATTCGCAAATTATCTAAGGGATTTAGACAACGGGTCGGAATTGCCCAAGCGATCGTCCATGATCCGCCAGTGATTATATTAGATGAACCTACTGTTGGTCTGGATCCCAGGCAGATCATTGATGTGCGTAACTTGATTAAAGGTTTAGCCGGTGACCATACTGTAATTCTCTCTACCCACATCTTGCCGGAAGTCAGCATGACCTGCGATCGGGTTGCCATTATCAATCGAGGTCAGGTAGTGGCGACTAACCGAACCGAGGAATTAACAACGCAAATGTTTGCGGGTTCTGCCTACGAACTGGAACTGGATGGTGAGATTGAGCAAGCCAGAACTATCTTAAGCCAAGTCAAGGGGGTTACTGATCTAGAACAACTTTCCTCCGTCAGCCACAGTGATGGGACACACAGCCATTGGCGGGTTAGATCCGATGCTCCAGATACAGGTCGAGAACTGGCGATCGCTCTCGTTCGTAATGGTTTACACCTCTATGAAATGCGTCGAGTGCAGGCCAGTTTGGAAGACGTGTTTCTGCAATTAACGACTGAGGAGAAAACAGAAATTGCAGAGAGGATAGAAGCAGACTCATCCCCTGAATCTCTGAATTCTGATGCCGTTTCTATTGAGGAAGGAATGCCCTAAATGAACGTCCTATTAGCTAACATTTTTGCCATCTACCGCCGGGAACTCCAAAGTTATTTTGCAGCCCCTTGGGCCTATGTGATTGCTGCAATTTTTTGGGCGATCGGAGCATTCCTGTTTACGATCATTACCTTTAGCGACAACGGAATCATTGCCCAAGGGCAGATCTATGACATGCAAGTGCAGGCAGGGGGCCAACTTCCGCCGATCGATTTGGCCTATGAATTGATTCGCACATTCTTGAGCACCTTGGGATTTATTACCCTATTTGTTCTGCCGATCCTATCTATGGGGCTGTATACGGAGGAACGCAAGCGTGGGACGTTGGAATTACTAGCCACTTCGCCGATTACCAATTGGGCCGTGGCCGTGGGTAAATTGTTGGCGGTCGTAACTTTTTTTGCTACGTTGATTCTGCCGTTGATGGTCTATCAAGCAATAGTCCTTTCTGTGGCCAATCCTCCGATTCAGCCCCTAGTCTTTCTGTGGCCGCACTTGGGCTTGCTGTTGTTGGGGGCATCAGTACTGTCCTTGGGGATGTTTATTTCCTCGTTAACCGATAGCACGATCGTCGCTGCGATCGCGACCTTTGGCTTACTAGTCGTGTTGTGGTTGATGGATACGATCGCCGATCGACTGCCGGGTGTAATTGGAACGGGTCTGGCCCATCTTTCTCTGCTGAAACACTACACCAATCTGGTTTTGGGTATTGTCGATACCAGCAGCTTGATGGTGTTTGGCAGCTATATTTTTCTAGGGATTTTCTTGACTGCGCAATCGATCGAAGCCTTCCGCTTTCAGCGTTCCTAGCCTTGGCTGACATTCTTTTCTAACGTAATTAAATTCATCTTTTAGACTTCATTTCTGGTGAATGGGCAATCATGGACAAGCTCAGGGCATTCCTTAAACTCTTCAAATATGCCATTTGGTTTGGCATTGGCTTAACCGTTGCAGGGCTAACAGCGGGCTTTCTCTCTGGTTGGACGCCGTTGCCGATGGGATTAGCGATCGCGGGATTGGTCATTATTGGCATTTGGTTACTGTTCCTCGGTCAGTATGGGGATCCCGATCGACCCAACTTTTGGCAACGGCGATCGACCCAGGTGGGTACCAATGCACTAATCACGACCCTGGCGATCCTGTTGATTTTAGGACTGGTCAACTTTGTCGCGGCGCGGAATGTACAGCGGGTGGATTTGACGGAAACCCAACTGTTTACCCTGGCTCCGGAAACCCAAGCGGTGTTGAAAAAGCTGAATCAGCCTTTGACGGTTTATGTCTTCGATCGGCAACCCCACCCTCAAGATCGGGATTTATTGCAGAACTTCCGCCGGATGACGCCTAACTTGTCCTTTGAGTTTGTTGATCCGGATGCCAATCCAGCCTTGGCTCAAAAGTTCAGTGTCAAAAATGACGCCAGCAATAAGGATGTCTATGTCGAAAACCCCAGTCGCCAGCGCAATCAGTTTGTTCAGTCGATCGGCCTTCAACAACGCCTATCGGAGTCCCGTCTAGTCAATGGCATCATCCAAGCTACCAGCGATCGGCAACCGAAGGTCTACTTCCTGCAAGGCCACGGGGAACGGGCGCTGCAACCAGGGGAAGGGAGCCTTGCCTTGGCGGCTAAGGAACTGCAAGGGAAAAACTTTGCTAGTGAACCGCTGAACTTGGCCCAGACTGCAAAAATTCCCGATGATGCAGCGGTGATTGTTGTTGCAGGCCCCAAGCGCCCTCTCTTTGATAAGGAGGTGGCCCTGCTGGAAGACTATCTGAATCGGGGCGGTAATCTATTGCTGATGGTGGATCCTGAGACAAAGCCAGACCTGGATGGCCTCTTGAACCAGTGGGGGATTCTGTTGGACGATCGGGTCGCGATCGATGCCTCCGGGTCTGGGCAACTGCTGGGCTATGGGCCTGCTTCACCCGTGGTGCAGGACTACAGCGAACACCCCATTACGAAGGACTTTGGCAACGGCATTTCCCTGTATCCCTTGGCTCGTCCCTTGGAAATTAAGCCTGTGGAGGGCGTGCAGGCGAATCCCATCATTCTCACGTCTTCCCAAAGTTGGGCGGAGAGTAATCTTAAGGAAAAGCCCGTCAAGCAGGATGCCAACGATCGACCGGGGCCATTACCCCTAGGAGTTGCGCTCTCTCGGCAAGTGGACGTGCAACCCGTTCCAAGTCCGACGACGCCTTCTCCGTCCCCGAGTTCGTCCCCGACGATCTCTCCAACAGTCTCTCCAACGGCTTCTCCCACCGAGTCTCCAACAAGTTCCCCCTCGCCTACTTCTCCCTCGCCCACTTCTCCCTCGCCCACAGTGACTCCGACCGCTTCCCCGACGCCCTCCCCCGGTACGAAGCGGGAAGCTCGGTTGGTGGTCTTTGGCAACTCCAGCTTTGCTAGTGATGCCCATTTCGGGGTGCAGTTAAATGGCGATGTGTTTCTGAATTCTGTCAGTTGGTTGAGTCAGGCGGAGGGGCAGACCCTGTCAATTCGGCCTCGGGAAATGAAAAATCGGCGCATGGCGGTGACGAGCTTACAGGCGATCGGCACTACGATTTTGGCACTGGTGATTGTGCCATTACTGGGTTTAGGAACAGCGATCTTTCTCTGGTGGCGGCGGCGCTAAAGGCTCGATCGATCTGGGAAACCTACGGGATCAACCGTGGGTTTCAACTCAAACAGACCGTTGCAAAACAAGAGTGCTGGGGTAAATCGCTTTTTGCTTCAGTACTTTTTGTATCCTATGATTCTTAATTCTTAACGGTAGTCTTTGCGTTTTCCCGTCACAATTTTGACAGGTGGTCGGCTCCCGCCTGATAAAACGAGTTTTATGACGATTTTTCAACGTCCTGCGTCCACAGAAGCAGAAACCCGCGATCGTATCCTGAAGGCAGCGCTAAAGCTGTTTGCCAAACGAGGCTTTGATGGCACTACGACGCGCGATTTGGCGGAGGCTGCAGGGGTGGCGGAGGGAACGCTGTTTCGCCACTTTTCCCACAAGAAGGCCATTCTGGTGGAGGTCGCAACCCAGGGCTGGATTGAACTGCTGACGGACTTGCTGACGGAACTGAGTGAGATGGCTAGCTACAAAGCCGTGGCTCAGGTGATGCGAAAGCGGATGCTGCATTTGCAGGAGAATACCGATCTGTTGCGAGTTTGTTTTATGGAAGTGCAATTCCATGAGGATTTGCGCGATCGCATTCAGGCGGAAGTAATTGAGAAAATGACCGATGTGGCGGAAGCCTTTTTCCAAACGGCTATGGATCAGGGGATTTACCGCAAAATGGATGCAAGGCTAGTGGCTCGCGTCTTTTTAGGCATGTTTACGATCGCGGGGTTCAGCCAAAGCACGATTACCGATCCGGGCTCTTCCGCTAAGGAATTGCAGGAAATGGCTGAAGGGTTATCGGATATTTTCCTCAATGGGGTGTTAACGAAGGGTTGTTAGCACACGGGTTGTTAATGCACACGGGCTGCTAATTCTACAGGCTGATTTAAATGACAGATGATGGATGGTTGTTTGAATGCAGGGTGGTACGGAACTTGGTGGAATCTAGGTCGATCGGCAGTTCAATATGAAAAGTGGTTCCAGACTGGGGCTGCGAGTAGCAGGTTAATTTCCCTTGATGATGTTTGACGATGACTTGATAGCTCAGGGCCAGCCCTAATCCACTGCCTTGCCCAATCGGTTTAGTTGTAAAAAAGGGATCAAAAATTCGAGACTGAACACTCGGATGAATGCCGTCCCCGTTATCGCTAATACTGATGCGAATCCAGCTTGAGTTGATCAGCTTGGAGCGAATGTCAATGACGGGATTGCGTTGGGCCGATGAACGCAAGGCATCGATCGCATTTTCGATCAAATTAAAAAACACTTGATTTAAGGCTCTAGGATTGCAGAAAATGTTAGGCAGATTGCCGCCCTGAAGATTGACGATAATAGCAGGGTGCTCATTCTCAGCTTGCAAGCGATCGTTCAATACTAATAACGCACTGTCAATTCCTTCTTGGATTTGAGCAACTTTATAATCTGATTCATCTAGGCGAGAAAAATTGCGCAAAGTGCAGATAATACTCTGAATTCTTTCAGTGCCTGATTGAATGGATTTGAGGATTCGCGGCAAATCTTTTTTGATGAAGGGAAAATCCAAGTCTTCTGCTTGAAAAGTCAGCGGCGGCGGTAATGGTGGGCTGTAGGTTTGATAGATCTCTAACCCTTCTAGGAGCGCTTGGGAATATTGATCTACAAATCTAAGATTGCTATGGATAAATGTCACTGGGTTATTGATCTCATGGGCAAGGCCCGCAACCGTACGCTCTAAGCTGTTCATTTTAGCTTGGTTGAGATGGGTTAAACTTGCCTCTGCCCACTCTTTGGCCTGACGGTATTCATTTTGAATTTTGAGTAATTGTTGGAGAGTTTGATAATATAAATTCACGCTGAATAAGACAAATAGTGCGCCCAGAAAGAAAACAAGCCCCATTAAAGCTGGAATCCAGAGCAGCATTTCTTGGAGTACTAGATAAAAAGCTAGACAATATCCCCCCAAGAAGGAAATCATTAAAATAAATTGTACCCACCAGCCAATTTGTAGATTTTGAGGTTTGAGAATGACTAAGATTTGACGGGTGCGGACGATCGCCCCAGTCATGATTCCAGCTCCTGCCGCAATCATACAAAGTGTTGCTAGCCAGATAGGCCAGGAAAGCCATTGTGCGAACATGGACAAATGAAATATGGGTTAGTCAGTAGCCTTACTTGGTGTACCTTACTTGGTAAAGTGAGTTCCTGTAAGGGCGCAGCACGGTTTTAGAGGGGATGGTGCTTCAGAGGAGCGAGTGGTTCCGGTGGATGGTTTCTATAACTTCTGTTAAGTCTACCAGCTTTATCGCCTAGGGCGAGGGCCTCATCCTGTATGGACTAGTTTTGACGGCCAGATAAAGAAACTGTGACTATCAGTTGCTGACTGGTAGCCACAGTGCGTCAAGGTGTTTGATTGGAAACTCAGCTTGCTAACGGTTCCGATGAGTTCCTATTCTTCATATCCCCCTTCATCGTAACCACCTTCGTCTTCGTAGCCGCCTTCATCTTCGTAACCCCCTTCATCTTCGTAACCCCCTTCATCTTCGTAGCCGCCTTCGTCTTCGTAGCTATCCTCAGTCTCTTCGTATTCCTCTTCGGACTCCTCTTCGTAACTATCCTCAGTCTCTTCGTATTCTTCTTCAGTCTCTTCCGACTCGTCCTCGTACTCCTCTTCGGACTCTTCTTCGTAACTATCCTCAGTCTCTTCGGACTCTTCTTCCGACTCCTCTTCGTATTCCTCTTCAGACTCTTCTTCGTAACTATCCTCAGTCTCTTCGGACTCTTCTTCCGACTCCTCTTCGTATTCCTCTTCGTAGAGGTATTCCGTTTCTTCGTACCACTCTTCGCTGTATTCTTCTTCGTATTCCTCTTCGTATTCCATGTAGTACAACGCTTCGAGATCTTCTACCTCTGTAATGCTGACATAGGAGTCGTAGAGATAGACCAGTTCCTCTTCGTAGGTGCAGGTGTAATCTTCGTTGTAGAGTGCAATGCCACTGGCGGTATGGGTGGCTCCTGGCACGCGCAGAGCGGTAACCATTTCTGCTCTACGGGGATCGAACAGAGAACTCCGATTTTTGCGGATGTCGCGACTTAAATCGATCGAGTCATCGCTAATTTGCCGAATGACCCAACAGTCATGGTTGAGATCAGAGTCCGTCATGTAGTCGTAGGGGATGTAGCAGTAGCCTTCGTCACCCCAGTCCGGGCCCCAGGAATTGCGGACAATAAATACCCGATCGGGATCGGAATAGCCCACGCAAAGCATGGCATGTCCGCCTTCATGTTTCTCGTTTTCAATATCCGGCATGGGCACCAATCCACCATTGCCACCAGCACCATTGAAGGATTCAAACAATTGCAGGCCAAACACAAAGGGGTAGCCCTCGGCTAAGCAGCTCCGCATCGTGTCCAAATCAATGTCAACGGAAGCAGCGTCTTCAATGCGAAAATTAACCGCTTCCTTGTAGGCGGATTTCGGAGGTTGTTGGGCAATGCGCTTGAGGTTGAAAGGCCAGGTCTGTTCGGAACAAGCTCCGTATTTACGCACTACTTTAACGCAGTTGGAGAGATAGGTGCCTTCATCCTTGCTCGGATCGCTATCGAGGGAACGGGCATTGTAGTAAATGAAGAGGCGACTCACATCACCCGCTTGTCCTGTAATGCGGTTTTCTAGGTATTCGTAGGCCCCGGCCATGGCGTTGGCGGTACAGCTGTTGGAGTTGCGCTGGTTTTCCACAGCGGTCATGAACGGACGAAGATCTACAATCTCAGGTAACTCGTCTGAGGAAAAGCGACTGGAACCAAATTTCTGGGCGCTGTGACTCTTTTTATCTGGACGGTAGCCGCCGATGTTGATGGCGTCTCCAGAGGAATCTCTTAAAACCGTAGCCCGACGAACATGGCGAAAATCCTTTCTAGACGTGGCTGCCACCATAGAAAACCTCGGAGAACTAATGATGTTAAATGGAATCTCTTTGCCATTACTACTGTCTGGGCCACCCAACCGGAAAAATCAGCAGTAACGAACGTGATGCGAGGCTTGATGGGTGATGCTAGTGGGTCTTGGGTGATGCGCTCAAGGCTCGCTGACTGTAGAGTGCCCTGGCTATCTAAGAAATCAACACCATAGATCATGCTCAATCGTCAACAGCATGTCGTCTGTTGATGCGAAAGCAGTTCTCTGCTGGTGTTGAGGAAAATTTGCTTGAATATTAAATTATGTTACAGATTAGAATCTCAACGTTATGGGCCAGCTTTAGCAGCTTTTTGCCGATCTTGGAGGGCTTGTTCAGCGGTACGGAACTCCTCAGAAATACTGTGGGTTCCAAAGAGGGATAAGCAGAGCGCTGCTTCGAGTCGGGTTACTGGGGCTTGGGGATTGAGGGTTTTGATTGCACCAAAACTGCGCTCAACGTTTTTGAAGTAGTTCTTGTTTTCCAAGGCTTGGTAACGCGGATCGGTGTAGGCTAGACGGAAGGCGGGTTTGAATTTGGGGGAAATCCGATCGCGATCGCTCCAAGGAGGAATGTTGCTATCGGCATAGAGCACATTGGTACCTGGTTTCTTCTCCTTGAGTTCCGGGATGCCGCCGTAGTCGAGGCCAATTTTGATGGCGATCATTTGTTCACGGGTGAGAGGTTCATCGGGTTTGAATGTGGTGGCGTCGTAGCCCACGGCAATGCCTGCATTCACCACCCCTTGAATGTAGCGAAAGTCGGGATGGCTGGCGGGGACATCGCTAAACGTTGCTTTGCCGCCTGTGGCTTCTCGAACGGTTTTGTCGGGTTGGGTTTCCCAGATGGCGTTATTGGCACGGACGAGCCAGCGCAAAAATTCTGCGCGGGTAATGGGCTGCTGGGGATTGAACTTGCCGGTGGTTTTTTCAAAGACCCCCAATGCCGATAATTGCGCGATTTCCTTGGCCCCAAAAACCCCTGCGGTATCTTCAAAATCGACGGGGGAGGCTTGGGGCGTTGGGCGTGCGGTGAGTTCGATCGGGGTGGCGGGGAGGGTTGCACTGGGGGAGGCGGTGGGTTCGACGGTCGGGGACGCCGTGGCCTGGGGCGCGCTCACCAAGCCCACATTTTGGAACCACTGGGGTTTCAAGAAAAGCAAAACAACAATTCCGGTTGCACCCAGAATGCCGCCCAAGAGCAATGTTTTGACAAAGGTCGTGAATGATGACAGTCGGCTGGCTTTAGTCATGGGGTCTCCTACTAATCACACCTGACGATCGAGAAACAACGCTCTAGACAGCGCGTCTTGACTAGCTTGACTAGAATTGTCTGAACATGAGGGCTAGCACAAACCGAAAGCTATTGACGAATCGTAGGTTTGCTGGGTTCCCGTAGAAAAATCGGCGATCGAATCTCCTCCTTTGGGCTGAGAGAATCTTAAGCAGCTAGATTTAAGCAGCCATGGCTTCAAACAGTTGCCAGCAAAGGAACATCGCCCGAGGAACGTGGAAGCAGCCTTTCCATTTGCCGCCTTTGAGGTTAAGTAACACGTCGCCTTGGCGATTGAGATAGCCAAACCATTCGCCAAATTCAGCATCGGCAAAATGCGACCAACTGTAGTCGTGCAACTTTTGGTACCAAGTCCAGCAGGCTTCCCGTTGCGTTAAGCGATAGCCCATGGCCAAGGCGACTAGGGTTTCCAAATGCACCCACCACAGTTTTTGATCCCATTCCAACTGCTGGGGGGGATGTCCGTCCGCATCCATAAAGTAATATAAGCCGCCATACTTCTCATCCCAGGCAAATTCCAAAATATTCAACACGATGTCGATTGCTTGATTAATCGTTGCTAAATCATTTCGACGATTGGCAATATCCATGATGAACCACATGGCTTCGATCCCATGACCAGGATTGATTAACCGACCATCAAAGCAATCAAGATGGGAACCATCCGGGGCCACACTTTCAAACATCAAACCCCGATCACGATCGAAAAAGTCGGTGAGGACTTCCTTAACTGTTGTGTCTAGTACGGTTTCTAGGGTTTCGCTGGGCAAGAGCCAGTCCATTTCCAGTGTGAGATTGGCCAAAATCATGGGCACTGCCAAGGATTTCATGGGCCTAGTGCCGGGGTAGGCTTTGCTGTATTGGCCTTTGGGGTTATCTTTGCGGCGTAGGACGTTGTTGTAGGCTTGTAGGGCGATTTCCCGTGCCCAGTCCGTGCCTGAAGCCAGCGCATACTGACTAAAGGCCATGGCGGCAAAGCAATCGGAAAAAATATTGTAGGGCTGTACTAGGGGCTGCCCCGATCGATCGAGGGCAAAGTACCAGTTGCCTTCAGGATCGCGACCGTGGGCGGCCAGAAATTCTGCGCCATGGCGGGCAATCTGTAGCCAATTTTCCCGCTTTTCTAAACGATTGCAGAGCACGGAAAACATCCAGACCTGGCGATTTTGCAACCAAATAAATTTATCGGTGTCGTAGACTTGACCCGTGCGATCGAGGCAGGTGAAATAGCCGCCGTACTCACGATCGATCGAATGGGTTTCCCAAAAGGGGAGAATGTTGTCGAGCAGGGTGGTTTTGTACAGCGTTGCAAGGTGCTGGAAGTCGGGATTCATAGGCGATCGGGGTTTCTGGGGTATCAGCCAGGTCTTATTATCCCTCGGAGGAACCCCGATCGCAAAAATGTCTGGACTATGAATGCCCACTAATTCCAAATTTGTCATTGACTGTTCAGTCTTGCATCCGCCGATTGGTTGACCCAGGGTGTCAATGCATACCAGAACCTATGCGTACAGCAACTGATTATTAATACGATCAGCTGTCAATGAGTTGACTAAAATCCCAATCCGTTGCGCAATCTCATAAGCATTTTTCTGAGGAACAACAATGATTCCGCAATGTTCTTTGCCGTCTTCTAGGAATTGAAGATGCAACCGTTCAAAGTCTACTCGGTTATGGGTTACGAGGCATCTACGTAGAGAGGCTGCAAATTCTAATTGCTCGCGATCAGTTTTACCCAAAGTTGCCTGCTCAGGAACGGTGGTAACCTCTAAACCACGGGAACGCAGAAGAGTTGCAACTAATGCCGACATATCTTCATCAGTGTAGAGCGCGGCAAATCTGCTCATAGCGTCCCAAGGGTGGCTTTTACAGAAGGATGCACCAACTCATCGGGCACTTGATTCCGTTCAATGTACTCGTTAATTTCTGCTTGATGATCCAAATAAAAACTTAATGCATCGAAGACCTGCGCCAAGGTCAAATGAGGAAAATGGGTTGGAATTTCCTCTGGTGTCACACCTAATCGCCACAGACCTACGATCGCGCGAACAGAAGTGCGAGTGCCCTCAATAATGGGTTCTCCCCCCAAAATTTCATGGTTTCTAGTGACGTAGCGGGAAAAAGTGTTAGTCGTCATGGGATTCAATTTGCAACCTGTTTTACAATTCTAATCGCTTAGTCATTGATCAAGATATAACCTGCAAAGTGGATGCTCTTTATAAATGGCAATGTAAAGGTCTATCACTCCTGGGGCGGCAGATCGGAGGATTGTTTCGAGAGATTCCACTTCCATTCGGGAATGAATTTTCCCCAGGATTGCTGGATCTGGAGGGTTTGCGTTTTCTGTGCCGCAATTTCTGCGAGAAACGATCGCACTTCAGGATTCTCTGCATCCATTTCCAATAACCGATCTAAAACCTTCTCCGCTTCGGCAATTTGGCTGCGCTCCATCAGGGTTTTGGCATGGCCCAGACCCGATCGCATCAGCCCTTCCCGTGCGCGAAAGGGATCGACATAGTAGGCCCGATCGAACAAAGTTAAGGCGTAGGCATAGGCTTTGGTATGCAAGAGGCAGTCAGCAAGGTCAAATAAACTGCTGAAATGGTTGGGGTTTTCGGCTAAAACGCGCTCATATAGCGAAATAGCCGCTGAAAGCTCTCCTTGGTAGCGTCGCTCGCGGCCTTCTTCGTAGACCGATTGGAGGTCGGGATTGAGGTTTTCTAATTCCCAAATTTCATCGCGAATACTGTGTTGACGCACCAGCCAGCGCCGCACCAGTTCGATCGTAATTTGGTAGGTGCCGCGCGAAACGGTTTCTGGGGAGTCTGCTTTTTTGATCCGCTTGAGGAATTTCCACTCGATCAAATTCTGCTGGGCCTTGTGCAGGCAGTCTGTCAGGGAGACGCCCCACTCTTCCAACAGTGCCAAAGGATCCCCCTCGCGGATGGTGGGATTCGCGTCCACACCTGTGGAACTTTTCTCGGCCACTTCTGCGGCGGCGGAGTACAGCACCCGTTCCGCAATGGGTAACCCATCCCAAAACCAGGCCAGTCCGCCCTCGCCCAGTTCGATCGCCCGATCGACGACGCGATAGACATCCTCCGCAGTCACGTCCCAGCGATCGTCCTGGCGGGCTTGGGTGAAGATGGCAAAGCAGATGACCTGGGTGAAATAGGGATGGCCCGCGCAGAGGTCAAAGATGGCGGTAATGGCGTCTTCGGCGTAGGTCAGAATGCCTTGGGCCGGTTCGGTGATCAGCTGCGTTGCGCTGGCCCGATCGAGGAGGCTGATTTCCTGCGCAGGTGCACTTTTAAACAAGTTAAGCAGCGTAGGCAAATCTTCTAAGCGCCGACCCACCACGGGAATGATGTGCAGAAACCGTTGTTGTTGCAGGGTTTCCGCCAAAAACGGGAAAAGATGATAGGCCGCCGCATCGGGCTGATAGTTCCCCAGGGTGTCGAATTCGTCTAACAGCAGCACCAGTTCTGGCCGATCGCAGCAGGTGGATAAATTTTCCAGAAAGCGATTAAAACTGCCGGGGTTTTCCTTAAGGTCTGCGATCGAGGGGACGATCGGCACGCGGTTGAGGCAGTCTAGGGATTGCAGCGTTTCCTTAGCTAAATCGTGCAGCACCTCCGGCAGGCATTTGTGGCTTTTGCCTTCTAGGGACAGGGCGATGAAGGTGAACGGTTCAGCTTTGAGCCAATGGGGAATCTGGGCCAGTACGGAAGACTTGCCAATGCGCCGTTGGCCGTGGAGCAGGATCACGGGCGCTTTTTGGCTGAGACTGTCGGCAATGAACTCCAACAACGGTTCCCGATCGAAAAAGCGATCGGGTTCATTGACCGGACGACCAATAATGTAAGGATTTCTGCGGCTGGCGACCATGATCATTGGGGGTGTCTCCCTCCAGACTGAGCATCTGGGGCGCAGGGTTGCGGGGTAGACGGAAGGGGGTGGGGTAGATGGGGTTGGGCGGTAGGAGGGTTGGGGGAGATCAACCTGTGATCGACTTGAGAATACCCAAATTGTAGGCTGTGGTTCTTAGCGTGGCTAGGGGCAAGGGCGGAATTTAGCCGGGAATCATCCCTTTGGGGAAGGCGGTGGAAATTTTTGCCAGCCATTCCAAAATGGTGGGCAATTCGTCTTTGTGCTGCCAGAGCCAGCGGATGGCAGTGGTGACGGTTTCGGCTTGGCGATGGCTCATCAGGTTGAGAAAGACCCGTTGCCGATCGCGGAGCCAATCTTCGGAACTATTTTCCATCTCTTCTACGACCCACCATTCCATCATCGACGACGCGAAGGCATATTTAAATTCTCCGGCGCGGGACTTGCGCGTCAGGATACCCTGCTCCACCAAGTTGGACAGTTCCCGTTCCTTTTGGCTAAAGACTAGTTCCAAGTCACCCAGGTCGTAGCGTTTTTTCTGCAACCGCCCTTTCAGGTGGACGAGGGCGATCAGCATCATCAGGGTTTGCTCCACGTCGCTAGCCAAGTTCCAGAAGGCTTCGTAGAGGTGCTGGGTCATGGTGCGGAAGTCGGCGGCAAAGGCTTGGGGGTCGGGAACGTTGCCCGATCGTAGTTCCCGGTACAGCAGGTTCCCTGCCGATTGCAACAGGGCGGGGTGGCCATTGGTCATTTCCCGGATGCCGTCCCGCAGGGCTGGGGTCATGGGCAAGCCTCCCATCAGGGCCGCAACGTCGTGGGTGCTGAAGGGTTTGATGGGCAGAAAGAGATAGTGGTTATACCAGGGGGAACTGCCCGGTTGCAGCTTAGGGCCTAGTTCGTTCAGTCGCCGCAGGGAGGTGACGACCATGGAGAGGTATTGGCTTTCGCGGGCGTGGGAGCAGAGGTTACGGCAGTCGCTGACAAAGGTGGCGATCGCGTTGTCGTCGTAACCGGCTTGGGGTTGCAGGGCGGCATCGTAGTCGTCTACCAGCAGCACGAGGTACTGGCCCTGGCGTCCGATTTCCCGCAGGACTTGGCGCAGACCGTCTTTGGTGAGGTTGTCGGCTTGTAGGACGGTTTTAGCTTCGCTGACGATCGCGGCGGTTTCGGCGTAGTCCTGGATTTGGCTGAGGATTTCTTTCCAGAAGCGGGGTTCGCTGAAGGGGGTTAATTCCAGGCAGCTAAACCGGACGATGACGGCGTTGGTGGGATCATAGCCACGAATTTGCCAAGCTTGGGGATCGGCTAGCAGGTTGAGGAAGGACGATTTGCCAATGCCGGGACTGCCCCAGACGGCGAGGTTGCTTTGACTCGTAATTTGGTCGAAGGCGGTGGCAATTTCGGCGGTGCGACCGATAAAACGATCGGGCGAGACGGGTTTACCCACGGTGAAGAGGTTGAGAGCCATGTCCTAGGTTAGGGGGAGGTGCGATCGGGTGTGTTTCCATTATGGCGAGTTTTTGGGGAGGAGTAGGAGGGTGGGAAGTGGGCTGCTAGATGCTGATTTTTTGACCGTTGGAGGGGGCTTTTGGTTGCAGGGGGGGGATTCCGGCTCGATCGAGGATCTGGGGAATTAGGTCTTCGCGTTTGACGGCCATGAGGTGGACGCCTTGGCAGATCTGCTGGGCCATTTGAACTTGTTCGGCGGCGATTTGGATGCCTTCTTGCAGGGGGTCGGTGGCCTGTTCTAGGCGATCGATGATGGTGTCGGGAATGTTGACACCGGGAACGGCGCGGTTAATGAAGCGGGCGTTTTTGGCGGATTTCAGCAGGAAGATTCCGGCTAGGATTGGCTTTCCGGCGGGGCGACCGATTTCGGCCATGAATGTTTCCAGGCGATCGAAGTCGGTAATCAACTGACTTTGGAAGAACTGTGCGCCTGCGTTGACTTTGCGTTCGAACCGACGTTTTAGACCTGACCAACTGCCACACTGCGGATCCACGGCTGCTCCGACGCAGAGATCGGTTGCGCCATCGGTGAGGGCGTGATCTACCCAGTCAAAGCCGGTGTTGAGTTTGGTGATCAGTTGCAGTAGTCGCACGGATTCTAGGTCAAAGACGGGTTTGGCGTCGGGGTGGTCGCCTGCTTTGACGGGGTCGCCGGTGAGAGCGAGGACGTTGCGGATGCCGAGGGCGTGGGCACCCAGGATATCAGCTTGCAGGCCGATGGCGTTGCGATCGCGGCAGGCGACTTGGTAGACGGGTTCGATGCCTTGTTCCAGCAGCAGCAGGGCGGAGACCAGCGAGGCCATGCGCATGACGGCGCGGCTTCCGTCGGTGATGTTGACGGCGTGGACGCGACCTTGGAGCAGGCTGGCCATTTGGATCATGTGGGCGGGGTTGGTGCCCTTGGGGGGGGCGACTTCGGCGGTGATGAGGAAGTCACGGCGATCGATTGCTTGGCGGAATTGGGTTAAGGGCTGGCGGCTCTGCTGCATGGGTTTGGGCTGGGAAAAGCGTGAACTCCGAAAAATTACTGACCAGACAATTTCTACCAGACTAGGCGGGATGGCGCTGGTTAGGTAAGAATTGTGGCGAAATTTTACGAGAACTTTAACCTATCACGGTTGCTGATGGGTGAGGTGGGTGGGTATGGGAGAGCTGGAGGGGACTGTCGGGATCTGTACCTAAAAGTTGACAATTAGATCTCAAAAAGTTGACAATCTAGTTGAGTCTGGTTGACAAATAATTAGGAAAACCGAAGGAATAGGTGTGATGTGTCAAAAATTCTGAAGCGAAGTGAACAGATTCGTCAATTTATTTTGACCCATGTTGAAGAACATCCTCAGGATGTGGCTGTTTTAGCGGCGCAAGAATTTGGCGTGAGTCGGCAGGCCATCAATCGACATATTCAGGCTCTGGTCAAACAAAATGCAATTGTTGTTGAGGGGTCAACAAGAAGTAAGCGCTATTGTCTACATCCCTTGGTGGAATGGACGAAAACTTACTCGCTGAAAAGTCCTTTGGAAGAAGATCGGGTATGGGATTCTGATATCAAGTCGCTCATTGCAGATTTACCTGATAACGTTCGGGCTATTTGGTATTACGGTTTTACTGAAATATTGAATAATGCGATCGATCACTCGCTAGGTCATCACGTTAGTATTACGGTGAAAAGAACTGCGATTAGCACTGAAATATTTATTCATGATGATGGAGAAGGAATTTTCAAAAAAATTCAACGAGAATTGAATCTCTATGATGAACGTCATGCTGTTCTGGAATTGTCTAAAGGAAAATTGACGACTGACCCGAAACGCCATAGTGGCCAAGGGATCTTTTTCTCATCACGGATGTTTGATGCGTTTGATATCCTCTCGGGTACTGTGCATTTTTCCCATCAATTTCACAGGCCAGAGGATTGGATTGCTGAGTGGCAAATGCCGGGTTCTGGAACCTCCGTTTTTATGTGCTTGAGTAACAATACTTCGAGAACCTCTAAGCAAGTGTTCGATCAGTTTTCGTCGGGGGATGATTATGCTTTTACGAAAACGGTGGTGCCTGTGCGGTTAGCGCAGTACGGTGATGAAATGTTGGTATCGCGCTCTCAAGCGAAACGCCTATTGGCCAGGGTGGATAAGTTTAAAGTTGTGATTTTTGATTTTGCTGGGGTGGAAGCGATCGGGCAAGCCTTTGCAGATGAAATTTTTCGGGTGTTTAAGCAACAGCATTCTGAGATTGAAATGATGTCCGTAAATGGGAATGAAGAGGTGAATAAGATGATTCGTCGGGCGCAGAGTAGTTTGTCGGATTAAGGGCTCGGATTCAGGACAGAGCAGGCTAGGCGAGTTGAGTTTGGGCGACCCAGGTGCGCATGAGTTCGACGCGGTATTGGTAGCGATCGTCGGGGTTGAGTTGGATGATGTCGTGGTCTAGGAGGAGTTTGAGGCCGATCGTGAGGTGCTGAGGGTCGAGGTCTAAAGCGGTTTGGAGTTGGGTTGCGGTGGCGGGGTCGTGGGTGAGGTGGCGGAGGATGGCAAGTTGGGTTGCGGCGTCGGTTTCTTGGGCTTGTTCCCAGATGGCGCGGAAGTAGGCGCTGCCTTCCTGGAAGAAGTGGGGATGGTTGATGACCTCGTAAACATCATCTTCCGTGAAGAGGGGTTCAATTTCTTGGTTTTGCTCGAAGCGTAGTTGGTTGAAGCGGGATACGAGGTTTTGGCAGATCAGTTGGATCAGGTAGGGTTGGCCGCCGCTGAGGTGGTAGATCTGGTCTACGGCTTCGGGGGTGTAGTCGATCGGGAAGTCGTCGTTGGGGTTGGTGATGAGTTTGCGGGCGGCGGCGGGGCTGAGGAAGCTGACGGGGATTTTGCGGACGCTGCCGAAGAGGGGGTTCCAGTAGTCTTGGGTCATTTCCTGGAGGGTGTGGAGTCCGGCGAAGGCGAAGATGATCCAGGGGAAGTCCATGAGGATGCCGCGCCAATGGCCGATGAGGCTGGTGTCGAAGCGCTGTTCGCGGATGCCGGTTTCGATCAGTTCAAATTCGTCGATCGCGATGATGAAGCGATCTTTTTGACGATATTGGTCGAGTTTTTTGAGCCAACGACGGAAGTCTTTTTCGGGGGTCGGGAAGTCGGTGGGTTGGGGTTCGGGGAGGTGGGGTTGGATGTGGGTGGGGAGGTCGTCGTAGAGGGTTTGGGCGAGGGCGAGGATGAGGTCGGCGGTGGTTTGGAGGGTGCCGAGGGTTTGGATGTTGAAGTTGATGATGTGGGTGTGTGGGTCGAAGCGTCCGGGGAGGTTGCGGAGGATGGAGGTTTTGCCCATGCGGCGGTGGCCGTAGATGACGACGGATTCGAGTTGGCCGGGTTTGTTCCAGAGTTCTTCGAGGGTGGTGAGGATGTCTTCGCGTCCGACGAAGAGGCTGCCGGTGACGGGGGGGCCGACGACGTAGGGGTTGGCGACGGGTTCCAGGAGGGGGGCGTTGGCGAGTTCACCGCCGACTTTGGTGATGATGGTTTGCCATTGGTCGATGATGCGGAGGAGGAGTTTTTGTTCGGGGTAGTTGGGGTGGATGGTTTGGGTGACGGTGGTTTTGAGGGTTTCGAGTTGGTTGTTGGCGTTGAGGATGGCGTTGCGTTGGGTGACTTTGCTGGAGAGGATGTTGGCGCGGTGGACTTCTTGGCTGAGGGTGCTGAGGGTGTGCAGGGCTTGGATGACGGTGGGACGGAGGAAGGTGTCGGTGGGGTTGAGCCAGGTGAGGTGCTGGGGAAGGTGCTGGGGAGCGGTGGCGATGTCGGCAGAGGTTTGGAATTTGAGGTAAGCCAGGAAGGTTTGAAAGGAGGCGGAAACTTCGCTGCCGTGGGGATAGGTGGTGAGTTCTGTAAAGTTGGGTGAGTTTTCGAGATGGGAGATGGGGCTTTGGTTGTCGTCAAATAGGAGGTGATGGAAAAGCTGAATCAGATCACGTAATGGGCTTTGGGGAATTTTTCTGAGGGGATAGGTGAGGGAGTACGGTAGGGTTCTAAAAAATCCTGCTTTGCCTTCGTGGTTGATGGGAACGCCTGCTAACTCACTCAATAAGCTTTGTTTAACGGTCACGAAGTCGCGTTGTTCTTGCCGATCGATGGGGAATGAAACATAGCATTCCAAAAACTCTGGTTTGAGCCAGTTATAGAGGGTTTGTAAAGGATGCTGAGTTTGGTGCAGGTGTCGATAAATGGCATTATGAACAGCCCAGGCTTGAAAGGGATTGCTGAGGACTTGGGTACAAAGCTGGAGTCCTTGTTCTGGATCAGTGTTCAGTTGAGTGAAGAGATAACGACTGCTGCCAGGGAGAGGAAGGACGTTTAGTTCATCAGTGATGAGAGGATGGCGTTTCCTACGCTGCCAGGGATTGTATACCCTAATCAGATGTATCAACCAAAAAGGTACCCGTAACGCACCCACGCCTCCCGCCACGCCTCCCGCCACGCCGACCGCCACGCCTCCCGCCACGCCGACCGCCACGCCTCCCGCCACGCCGACCGCCACGCCGACCGCCACGCCTCCCGCCACGCCGACCGCCACGCCTCCCGCCACGCCGAACGCCACGCCGACCGCCACGCCTCCCGCCACGCCTCCCGCCACGCCGACCGCCACGCCTCCCGCCACGCCGAACGCCACGCCGAACGCCACGCCTCCCGCCACGCTAACGGCTAATCTGCTAAGCATGAATGCTAAGTTCGATGTAAACCAATTTATCCAGTAAATAAGTGTGAATTTTTGAGAACGTATATCAATTAATTTGCAAATTCTTTCGAAATCTTCTTTACTCAAATTTCTGGGAGTTGAACGTGGGCAAGACCAATAGACAGAAGGACTGAATAATTCTTGAAAAAAATTACCTAGTAATATTATTAAAAACGAAACTAAAGTTGTAGTAATTAATGCTGTAAGCAATAGATTTTTATAGGTAGGTAAACGGATATCTGCAATAAATTTTTTCCAGCCACCTTCACTTTTGTAAATCTCTGGATCGGCCTGATACAAATAACACTTCAACGCCGTCGGACGGAAAAACACCCAATACAACACCAACCAATAATGCTTTGGGTTCAGGGGGTTGAGACATTGCGGCAGTTCGCCATCGTAGGTGGGGAAGGTGGGCATGGGGAGGGGGAGAGTATGGGGGTAGGAGGGTGGAAGGGTAGGAGGGTGGGGTTAGTGGATGGCGAAGCCTGTGAATTGGCGTTTGAATGGAGAATGGAAGCCTAAGACAATATCTTGCTTGTCAATTCCGGCTTCGACTAATTCATGGGCAATATCAAACTCGGTGCCATTGTGCTGAATCCAAATCTTGTTATTCAAAATATCTAAATGTAAAACGCAGCCGTAAATCCGTCGATCGTTCTGCCAACCAACGTTTACCAACTGATAATGATCATGTTCTCGATCGGTAATCAACTCTGACATCACATCTTCTGCATCCTGATCTCGATGCTTTTCCAAGACGGTAAGAATCGCCGATCGGTAAGCTGCTAGTTTATTCTTTGCTGACATTACCTTCTCCGAATCGAAGCCCGCATCTCTTCTCTTGTCATCACATCCTCAGGATTAGCATCGTATGCTCTTGCCCGCCGATCGAGCTCCTGCTGTAGCTCTGAGGTTAACTCTGGATACCCCTTCTCCCCAGCAATGCTCTCCAAAATTGCCTGCACAATCTGAATGCGCTCCTCCACACTCAAAGCCATAATGCCTTCTAAAGTTTCTGCAATGTCCATGATTTTCCCTTCATCTTCAGATTATAAACAGCGATCTCACTCCAGCCCCACCTCCCATTTCAGCCTACTTCACAACTCATCCCCTACCATTGGCGGCACATCCGGCACCTTGGCCATTACTGCTTCAAAAGCTGCATCATTAGCTCGACTTGCGTAGGCACGCATCACAGCAAATGACTGCTCCGCCTTCACCTTCTCACTAATCGCTAACAGCATCCATTGCTCCAACGAAAGCTGCTTCTCGGCTGCCAACTGTTGTACCTGCGCTAATAGTTCATTGGGTAGTTCCAAAGAATAAACACTCATTCTCCTAACCTCCTGACTAAATCATATTGCTTGACTAAATCTCTTGGCTGAATTAGCTCAATACCAAACTGAGTTGCTGCTGGCAGAAAATCACGCTGATTAAATGTCACAATTCCACGTGCATTCACATTAATCGCACATTCTAAAACCATTTCATCATTAGGATCCCGTAACTGGGGTCGCCATTGAAAATAAATGGGAACAGCGATCAATCGATCGGCCAATATTTCCATCACCGTATCAACCTCCACATCGCTTGCCCAAAATGCCTCACGATTTGCCTCGCGTCCTACCACATCCAAATATTCTAGAAAGAGTGCTGCTGAAACTGCGCCAAAAATTAGTCGCCGTTGAACTGCCTGTAAAATAACAAAACTTGCACCTTGCCTTGAACGTAATGCTGCTATCCACACATTGCAGTCAAATACATACATATCAGATCTTGAATTACCCCTCTCACACCATGGCCATAGTTTGGTATTACCTCCGGTCTTGCAAAACGTATTGGCCGAACGATCGAACCGCCTCTCCCAAATCCGTCTCTGCCATCATCACATGTTGCTTGAAAACCGCTAATTCTAACTGCCGTAACCCGTCTAATTCACTCTGTTCAATCTGCTCATAACCGCCCTCCCGCAAGTGATACAACACCAACGTCCCATCCTCCCAAAACCAAACCTCAGTCACCCCAAGGGCCTGATACCGCGCTAACTTGTGCACCCCGCCACGGCTAAAAACCACCTCGATCGACAAATCCGGAATCTCTTTCAACCCGCCAAGACAATAGGACTGATCCGGCTGTGCGGCTGCAACGTTTGCTTGCTTCTGGTCGGCAGACCCCGTCGCGAAAAATACGATTCCCTGCTGTGCTAGAAATAGAGTCAACAACGTCCCGATCGCATGGGAAAAAATTTCGTGTAACTGTCCCGGCATAAGTAATTCGATCGTGCCATCAAAATAAAACAACCGCACGCCGGAACTCTGCTCACAGCCCCGACGAATCAACTCAAAATGCTCCCAATCTCCCTGCAAAGTCACCACCCGATCGCCCTCGGAATAGGACGCCGGAGCATTCCCCCACGATCGTTGTTGATCCGTTGCGACGGTCATAGCCAGTTCACCTCACAAAAGCGGATTGCATCGCTGCTTTCATCATAAAGGATCTCATCGGGCCACCCGGCGATCGTACAACTCCCGCGCCAGTTCTCGCACCCGTCGGGGTTGCCCACTGCTTTGCTCATAAATCTTGGCAATCTCTGTCCGATCGAACCGAATCCCTGTCCCCGCCAAGCGATCGCTGACAAACCCTTCCACCTTTTTCAAGCTCCAATACTGCAATTCCAACGTCTGCCCCCCAAAAAAGTCAGCCAGGGGGGAAGTCTGGTTTGGGTTATCAGGAAACAGTTGCCGTAAATCTTTCTGACTGCTGACGACCAACTGCAACGGAGACTCTGGCATTTCCGCTGTACCCCGCAGCCAATTTCGAGTGGCTTGTGGAAAAAAAGCTTCATTTGTCAGTACGTGAATTGCATCCAGACACAGAACGTAAGGCTGTTTTGCCTTCTTTAACTTGCGTCGTATTTGATTTTGGTCACAAGTCTCATAATCTAAAGCAGTGGCCAGTTCCTCAAAAAAACCTTGCTCATCCCGAATCCAGTGCATATCAATGTAGAGAAAAGTGTCAGAATCTCGCCCGAGTTTTGTTGCGCCTTGCCGCCCGATCTCCCTCAAAATCTGTGACTTCCCGCAGCCCGCTGGCCCAATTAACGCCTGACTGCCCCCTTTACCCAATCGCTCAACAATCTGCCGTAACAACTCATCGCAGCCCCATAAATCTGTGCGATCGAAGGGATTATCAGGGTAGAGTTTCGCGTTGGTTCTAGCCCCCGTCTGGGATTTGGGTGGGGCTTGTTTGACGTAAGAACTTTCAGTTAACTCTAGCCCGAAGCCCTCCATCATCTTTTTGAGACTGCTATAGCTGACTGTCTTGCGATCGAGAATTTTGGTTACTGAATCGTTGTCTAGATTCACGAGCCGTGCGATCTCAGAAAAATTACTAGCGTCTTCTGCTAGCGTCTCTCGAATGGCATCCCATAGCAGCCTGTGAGCTTCATCTGTCAGCAAACAATATTTTTTTGATTCGCTGACCACAGGCTACCTCGAATTCATCTCCAGGAATCTTTCCACTATTCTACGATGATTTCCAAAATCCACTGTAACTTACCGATCATCCCTGCCGATCATCCCCAAACCCAGAATTGACAAGCCTTATCGTTGGAATCAGTTGAGAGCTAGCCCAACCCCAATCCATTGATTTCTAAGGTCAATATCACCATGTCTAATCAAATTCAGCAAGAAATTCTGCGCCAATCTCGCGAGAGCTTCAACCTAGCTCAAAAATACTACTACCTGGGGCTGTGGAGCAGTGCTGCCAGTAGCGCGATCGGGTTGGCGGCTGCCATCAGTCTCCTCTGTGGTCATGGTAACATTGCCACGCTCACGGCATTGACCAACCTATTGCCAACCCTCACCTGCCACCAAGTCATCAAATCTGGCGCGAAACAACTCGAAGATGCCAGCGATCGCCTCCGTGAATTTTTAAAGTAATGCTAGGTGTATTGGTTCAGCTAGCATGTCAACGGTTGAAAGCCTTTCGCAGAGAATGTGGGAGGCTGCATAGAAAAAATGTAACGATCGCAGCGGTCAATCACCAATACAGTCCACCGATAGATTTTCTGATAATGCCAAGAGTAGGATTGACTCTAGTGCTTGCAACCATTGCCAATGGGGTTGTTTTTCCAGAGTCTGGGTAACCAATTGGTTTAATACTGTTTGACGAATAGCCGGATCTTGAGGCAGTTTGGTGCGAGTTCGGTAATGCTGACAAATTTCCTCCTCTACCTCCTGACGTAGTGCTTGCAGGAGTTGTAAGACAGCCTGTTGGGCGTGGGAGTCTAAACGGCGATCGCTGTAGGGATCTACCCAATTTAAGATGGTTGGAGTTTGCTCAATTAACCAGTCCATAAAGGCTGAAGGCGGAACAAAATCGATCACGATCTCTCCTGATTTTCGGATAATCCAGTTCATGGGTCAGTCCTGGTAGCTCAAGAGGTTGCCAATCGTTGCACAAAAGCTGCGTGTTCCGCCGATCGTAATCCTGCTTGTAGGGTTGCCATCACTGCCTGCATTTCACCCGATAGCATGGCATTGACTGACAGCCATAAGCCTGGATAGATGCGACTATGAATCACGCCTGCATTATCCATCGGTAGGAGTGTGTAAAGGCCATTTTCCAGAATGAACCAGTCGATCGCGCGATCGTAGACTCGCCAGACGATGTATTCCTGCACGCCATTGCGTTGGTAGGCTTGCTTTTTATCTCCGAGATCAATGGCAACGCTGCTACCTGCAATTTCTGCCAACAGTTCTGGTGCACCCTCGATGTAGTCATCCTGACTGAGCTGAGCTTGTCCCCCACAGGCCTCGCTGATAAATAGTGCGGCATCGGGTTGGGGTTCGTTGCCCATGTCTAACCTGACCGTTGGTTCGACGCCTAGTTCCAGGCCGGGAGTCGCAATTTTGTAAGACCAGAGCCAACCTAGGAGGTTACTATGTGGATCAGCGTGGGTTTTGAAGCGTAGCGCAGCAGGCAAGTAAACAACTCCTTCAATCAGTTCTGCTTTTTTCAGGTGGGGCATGGTTTGATAGCGGCGCTCGAATTCAGCACGGGTGAGCCGATCGCCGTTTTCTAGGGGAGGTGTAGTGGGGAGTTGGAACTGGGTCATGGGAGGGAGTCGATCGCGAAGAATGCAACGCTTTCCTTAGTGTATCGAAGGTGTCTGGAAAAGATCGAGGGCAAAATGCCTTGAAGGTGCCCGCGATCGGTGATGTGGATTTGCCTTTACCGTTGCTGCTTGCGTGGATGGGTTTCTGGGCAAATGAACGATCGCTTATCATTCCAGGAATTCTATTTGCTGATTCAGTTGCATTAGCGTGGATTAATTTTTAACCATGCAAATACTTGCTCAGCGGTGAGTTCTAGTTTGATGTCATCTAGGAACGGTGAACTGGGCCGGTGCCAATCCGAACGCACCACGGTTGAGCATTGGGAAGGCGTTGGAACAGCCGATCGGTGGCACTCAAGCTATCATCGCCAATTTCAAATTCACCTGTCTCGATGGCGTTCACAAAGTGTCGCGTGAGCGAATGGCGACAATCTTGTTCCGATGGGTTTGCTCAACCTGAAACCGGATTTTGGATTCATAGAGCGCATTTCCCCTTCGGGTAAATTCTTCTTTGCTGTATGGGGGTTGGCGTCGGTGAAACTTTCCTCTGAAGAAACTGCTATAGGGGTGACCTCGCTAGGACTTCAGTGCTCTCCTTGTAGCTTGGGTGGATGGGCGATCGTAATTCACAATCGAAATGTTAGGCACGGTCTGAGCCTGAAAGAGGAACCAACTGGAGTGTTGTAAGTTTGCTTTCCTTAGTAGATCTAAGGAGATAATAGGTAGAATGTTGATAGCTCGACTCAAAACATAACTTCTTCCCTTGTCCTACTATCATCAGTATCCCCAAGCGTTTTCTCAAATTTACCTCAGTGAGTTGCAAGGACAAATTTTAGCTTGTCCCTACTTTGCCGTAAATAATCTGAATCGTGATTTTGTAGGGACAAAAGGGTTTTCCATAGTATTTCGGCGGTCTCATCTGATGGACGTCAAGCAGCGTTTCCCTTACCTCAAGCTCTACCTGAATCGAGTAGTGCAACAAGAGTGCAATGCTTTTTACCTCAACCCCCTACTACTCGGACTAGGCTCTCGGGTAGACCCCCACATCGATCGCTCCCTGCGCTCCTACTGCGAAACGATCACCCCTCCTGTTGTAGTCAGCGTTCTTTATATCGAGGTACCCGCAGATTTAGAGGGAGGGGAACTGGTGCTGCGATCGCGCAAACGCCAAATTGGACAAATTCGCCCCCAAACAAACACCCTGCTATTTTTCCAGGGAGATTTGATCCATTCGGTGAATCCTGTGACGAGTCCAGGTATTCGCCTGAGCCTCGTTTGTGAACAATACAACCTGGATGATGCTCAACTGAGGGAAATCCCAGAACTTCAACTAGAGTCAAGGGCAATTAGAGTAGAGAAGGGGAGAAATAAGCGAAGAAAAAGAAGTTGAAGCAATAGCTTTGGTAAGCAAGTTTTCCTACTAGTCTTCTTAACAGATATGGTTCTTGTGCCTAACGCAAAGTTCACCTGCTGGGAGTTGACTTTGCTGAGAACGGTCTAGCATTGCCAGTCAGGTGCGACGACGGGTTAGGCTGGGCTAATGAGGAAGATTTTCTGAAGATTTAATTCAGAACGACTGCCTACGAAATAACCTGAAAAGCCGATCGAACTTTGCATCACACAAATGAGTGAGAAAATACACGATCGATCTCAACTGCCGCCATTTTTGCTTTCGCGGACAGGTTTCTGGGCAAATGAACGATCGCTTATCATTCTAGGAATTCTATTTGCCTATTCAGTTTCGTTAGCGTTGATTAATTTTTAACCATGCAAATACTTGCTCAGCCGTGAGTTCTAGTTTGATGTCTTCTAGGACTGGCAGTGGGTGGCTTCCTCGATAAATGTTGGGTTCTTTGTGGGGGATAAAGGTGAGAATGGAATAATCATCTGGATCAATCATCCACCCTAACTGACACCCGTGTTTGAGGCAATGTAAAAGGTTGTCAATGACGCGGTTGGCTTTTTGATCAGGGGAGAGAATTTCGATCGACCAATCGGGGGCTTTTAGGAAGTTGTCTTCGGGTTCTCCTAGGTCGTTGACTGGAATGCGATCCCAGGCGATGACTGCAATGTCAGGCACGATCGATCGGCCAGCGAAGGTACAGCGTAGTTCGGGGAGTGCGGTATAGGTTTGGCTATGGCGATCGATTTCAGCTAATAGGCGTTTTTGTAGGATGGAGTGGCGGGTTTTAGGCATCGGTTTTTGAAGTGCCGTTCCATTGATGTATTCCCACGCGGGGGATTCTTCGAGAGATGGAAGGTCGAGAAAGTCTTCAAGGGTCAGAATTTGGGTGGGAGAAGCAGTCATGGTTGGAGAATGGGTATTGATTGTGCTTCTGCTGGGGCATGAAAGCCTAAACGGTGAACTGGGCCGGTGCCAATCCGAACGCACCACGGTTGAGCATCGGGAAGGCATTGGAACAGCCTATCGGCGGCACTCAAGCTATCATCGCCAATTTCAAATTCATCTGTCTCGATGGCGTTCACAAAGTGTCGCGTGAGCGAATGGCGACAATCTTGTTCCGATGGGTTTGCTCAACCTGAAACCGGATCTTTGACTCATAAAGCTCATGGCCACGCTGCGCAAATTCTTCTTTGCTGTATCGGGGTTGGCGTTGGTGAAATCTCTCCTCGGAAGAAACTGCCATAGGGGTGACCTCGCTAGGACTTCAGTGCCCTCATTGTAGCTTGGGGTAAAAACGAAGCGCTATCTATCTGGGCAAAGGCGTTTTATCAAGCTCAGAAACAGGCGGGGAAAACGCATCAAGCAGCGATTCGCGCCTTGGCATTCAAATGGATTCGCATTCTGTTTCGCTGCTGGCAAGACCGGGTACCTTATGATGAGGCCAAATATTTGTTGGCGTTGCAGCAGAAAGGTTCACCATTAGCACAACAAATCATTTCACAAGTATGAACGTAATATTTGTCAACTTGTGAATGACAATGATAAAGTGAATTTAGGATTTAGCCTTCGATTCCAACAATGCTAGAGCAATTCAGTTGAGAATCACTAGACCGCTATGCTTGTATTTGGAATAGTAACAACAGTAGAAGTGCATTTTCGCATTCTGACTTGACTTAGTCAGGCTCAGGGCATATGTTAGGCTCTCGCCAGCTATGCCCATTTAACAATAATGCTTATTATCTCTGAAGCTCATCTACTGCTTGGTTTTAGGCCATGACGATTAGCGAGGAGAGCAACATCCTTTCGGTTGGTGCTATGGCAGAGACGCTGGAGAACAGTTTGCTGCGTCTCTGGTGTCCAGAAAATCTTCAGATTCTCACGTGCCCGAGTTACAGCTGTGTAGAAGATGCTGTGCGTGATATCATCTTCATTGGCATCAGTGATCACGATTTTAACGGAGTCATACTCCAGACCTTGCGCCTTATGAATCGACACAGCGTAGGCTACCTGAAATGGCACCGTGTTGTTCAGAGAGTCATCATCCTCGTCGCTCGTATCGTGGCTGTAGACCTTGAAGCGTACTGTTGAGTCGCCCATCCATTCGAGATCATCAACAAAATAGACATCAAACTCATCGAGTGCTCGATCCAGTTCAATATCGAACTGAATCCAGTCACGATCGTGCTCGATTCTGATGATTTTCCCTTTCAGGTTGTTGTAGATTACCGGACGAAATCTCTCGATCTCGTTGAAGAGAACAGGATCACCAATCTTGTAAGTGGAGACACGCCAGGTAGTCGCTGCACCAGGATTGCTGCTCTGTAAAAACCGGTTGATGTTATTAATGCCATAAAGACCGTCGTAGTTCAGGCAAAGGATGATCTCGTCCTGTATTTGGGTCTCGAACAGTGATTCGTCAAGCACGGTTGAGTACCCGTTTCGGGCCATGACCTCAGCGATGTCGTCTTCGATAGATCGAACCTTGTTCCAGAAGCCCAATAGTGCGTCGTTTTTGGTTCTGAAGGGTGTCGTCAGCTCGAACACTGACGTATTCGGTATGAATGAACGAATGATTCCGAACCAGTTGCCAAACTGAATCGACTCAATTTGATATACATCGCCAACGAGTACGAGCAACTTGAAGGAGGTCTTATCCAGCACCTTGATGAAGTCTGCGTTGCTCACAGTGCTGCACTCATCAATGATGAGAAGGTCATACTCCGGATCGGAGGCACTCCTGTAGATCTGGCTGCTGATCGTCCGGAATTCCGATCTCTGAGCAGTTACCTTGCGCTTGAGGTTGTCAATCGCTGGGTTGGTGTGCGCGAGAAAGAGCTTCCCCTTATCGTTAAAGTATTGCGCGATGTGATCCACCATCGTTGACTTGCCAGTGCCTGCTGCCCCGTAGATCAGAGCGACACGCGACTGGCTGAACAACTGCTTGAGCGCATCCTTCTTCGCCGGGTCATCAATAGGATGAGGTGTTTGAACAAGCCAGCGCTCGACGGCTTGGGTATAGCCAGCGATTCCAGATGATGAGTACTCCTGCAACTTCTTAACGATGGAAACAGTGTCATTCTCATATTCGCAGATGAAGATGTGCTTCTTGTCGAGTACAAGCCGACGCCCAGTATGCTTTTTGTAGAGATTGTTGTTGTAGGTGGAGATTAAGTTGTTAACGTCCCCGAAGTCTTCGAGATCGACCTCAGACGTGTAGAGGACTCCGTGACGCTCCACGTTGTTCTTTACGTATCGAGCGAGCAGTTCATGGCTTCGTCCCGTCACATCGAGGCTCTCAACAAGATCCCAGTAACGGGGATTATGCCCCGGTAGCGAGGTACAAAACGGCATAGTGTCAAAAGGAATACAACCATACTGAAGTTTCATGCTGGAGAGACGGGGGCAACCAGCTTGGTCGTACAGAAGTTTGAGTATCTTGTTGTTCATCCGCAGCATAAGATATCGGAGAACGTTATAACCCGGAGCAGCTAAACGCACGATGTGACGCGCCTCATCCAGCGCGGGGAAGATCTGCGGCTTGACGACGTTGGCAATACCTTCTGCCTTCACCTTTTCGTACTTGTCGTCGGGAATGTCCATCAAGTCTAGTAGGCTGCCGGAGCTAACTGTCAGCCTCCGCATCAAATAGCTATACTCACTCGATCTGGTTTGAACTTTTGTGGGCAGGCCTAAAAGCCGCGCGAAGCTGTCGAACTCGCATGGGCGGATTGAGACTGCCCAGTCGCGAATAATCATGATGGGCATCGTCTGGTTGAGCACTTCAATCGAGTCCCGCTCAAGCAACAACAGCGCTGAATACTTGTCATTTATGTCAATATGAGTAAAAGCGATGATGCGATCAAACTTGCTTACTCTATTAACAGCGGGGTAAAAAGTAACTTCATAGTAGATGCGCCCGCCGACAAAGAACGGGCGCGTCTTGTGTATGTAGTACCGATCCATACGGCTGCCGTATGGCTGAGTTAATTGAATTGCCTCAATTCTTGCGGCTATCTTCTCGTGGTACTCTTGCAGCGATGGGTCGAGGTTAACAGGGAAGTCCTCAAGGTTTGCTAGCACCGCGATTCCACAGTGGTCTTGGAGCAAACTGCGGATACGGTGGAGATACTCGTAATACTTGAGCATCAACCGCTCAGAAGCATCTCCGTCCATGGTGTAATGGGAAGCACTTTTCTGGATTAGAGTGTGAAACTTTCCGAGGAAGTTGAATTTTGCCTTACTCTTGACAAAGGTTAGTCCTGGCTCTATTGCAGCGTACTTGAATTCGGCATCGGGTGAATTTGTGTGGAGACGAACCGCAACTCCCTCAACTAGGTTCCGGAGCTGTGCGAGAATGTTTTGGGAGAGTAACGCCCGCTTGCCAGCAAGCGATTCAATATTCTGACAGATTGCCTTATCAGCGCTCTGAATTTGCTTGGTGACTGTAATCATTAACTATCCAATTCCGCTCGGTTAAAGAAAGTCATGGACATCCTTTTCTTATCTCATAGCCATACATCTGTAATCTCATCTTCAAGCAGGCAATGAAACTCAAGTAACTCACGCTCTAACCATGCCTAAGTAAAGTTCACCTGCTGTGAGTTGATTTTGCTGGAACCAGTTTAGCATTGCCAGTCAGTTGCAACGATCGATTAGGCTAAGCCAATGATGAAGTTTTTCTAGATTTTCACCCGAAAACGATGCCCACAGAACAACTTGAAAAGTAGGTTACGATTGCATCACCCTAATGAGCGAGAAAGGTTCGCGTTAGCTGGGGTGCCCACAGACTGCTAAATAAACCTGTGGACACCAATGCTTCAACTGTTACCTTTGCCGTTCGCGACTGAGGATGCTGATGTATTGCCCGTCGGAATGGACAATCTTCATCGGTTGACTCCAATGAATCCTGTCAGCAATTCGATGGACATGCAATTGATTAATCGTATCCTGAATGAATTCTTGATGACCGATTAAGTGGATCTGTAAGCGTTGTTTTTCATGTTCAACCGAACGATCGCTCCGATCGCTAGAACCTTTCGCCATATTGTGAGCTTCTCCTTGTTGAAGTGAATCCCATCCCGAATGTAATCTTGCTCCCTTCTCCTGCGGGAAAAGGGCTGGGGATGAGGGTCTTAAGAAGCCCAAAAATTTAGAGCCACCCCGTTTGACATCACAAACAAGAGTGGCTCGATCGAATGTTAAAATTCTCAACAAGCCGCCTTGCTGCGCAACCAGCGAGGGGGAATAGCTACTTGGGGTTGTTGGCGCAATCCCGAGTAGTGGCCTAAATTTTTGGAACCTAGCGACCCCATGCTTCATGCCGACCCGTTGAAAGAAGGATGTCCATGGCAATCGCTTAAGAAACAAGGCTACTGACAAACCACCATCACTGTCAATAGTATTTAAAAAATCCATCAAGTGTCATTCAGCACCCGTGCAGTTGAACACCACACATCCCTGACCCAACCTGTAAGCCCCCATGCCCATCCGCTACACTGATGAATAAACCAACTCACGGATCTAACCCCCTATGCAAATCACCCTTGACATCCCCGAAGCCCTACAGCAAAACCTCCTCAGCCAAGCTGCCCAAACCCAAACCACCCTGGAACAACTGATCATCCAAGTCCTCGATCAATACCTCCAACCCGCAAAATCAGACAACGCAACCGATCAACTACTTTCTCTAATCGGCACCCTAGATCTCGGCACAACCGACCTTGCCGAACGCCATGACCAATACATTGGTGAAGCGCTCTACCGAGAACTCCATCATGCCGAATAACCTTTTTATTGATACCTCTGGCTGGGCAAGCATCTTCATCCCTACCGAAACCCATTATTCGATCGCTGCTGAGCATTTCCGTACTGCGATCGCTAATTCCAGTGAAATCGTAACTACTAACTCGTCACCACTAACTATGTAATCGCCGAACTAGTTGCATTGCTCAACAGTCCCCACCGACTATCTCGATCGCGCATCTTCAACCATATCAACATCATTCGTCAAAATCCCTACATCACCCGTATCCACATTGATTCCACGATCGACCAGACCGCCTGGGAACTCTGCCAAAACCGCCCTGACAAACCTTGGTCCCTCGTCGATTGCAGTTCTTTCATCGTTATGCGGCAAATGACGATCCAACAAGCCCTCACCACTGACCATCACTTTGAACAAGCAGGTTTCACTCGGCTCTTGAAATAATGATATAGAGAAACTCCCTCAACATCGTCATCGCGTGAGTCGCTCAACGGGTCAAGGGAGAATAGTCTCAGTTTAAGTCTTAGAAAAAATAGTGCTTGGAGAATCTAGCTTACCGAGCCGCAGCCACAGCCCCCAGCCCCACCAAATTCATCGTCAGATCCCACATGCGACGCGCATTTTCATCATCCCGCGCCTGGGGAGACACCCGCTGCACAAAGGACTGACCATCCTTGCGTTGACGGTTGCCCCAGCTCCAGTAAGCCCCCGACTGCTTGTACTCCGGATCAGCCAGCACCATCGCCACCCGATCGCCCGCCAATTCCTGACTGACATAACCACCCGTGATGTTCTTTTGGAACAGGGGGAACAGCTTTTGGAACAGCGGATAGTGGTTGCGGAACAGCGGCGTATCCGCCACGCAACCGGGATAAAGCGAAACAAACGTAATACCCGTCGAGGTATGGTAACGGCGGTGCAGTTCCCGCATCGTCAGCACGTTACACACCTTACTTTCTTTGTAAGCCCGCACGGGTTCAAACTTATCACCCTTCGCCATGGTAATCGGCGCTTTGAACCCAGCCGCAAAACCATCAAAGTTACCCACATCGGGACGGGGCGGAATCTTACCACCGAGTTCATCGGGGTTGTGGGTCACGGTGCCCAAGATCACCATCCGCCGATCGTTATAGGTAGACTTTTTCATGTCCTCCAGCATCAGATTGCACAGGAGGAAATGGCCCAAATGATTGGTCGCCATGGTCAGCTCATAGTTCTCTGGGGAAAAGAGCGGCTCCTTCAACAACGGCATATAAATCGCCGCGTTGCAGATCAGGCCATCCAGCGATCGGCCCAAGGCCCGGAAATTGGCAACAAACTGGCGCACACTGGTCAAGGACGCCAAATCCAGTTGCATGATGGTGTAGCTCTCCTGCGGAAAGCCCAACTCATTGGCCGCAGTTTCCGCCTTACCCACGCTGCGATTCGCCAAAATAACGTGCCAGCCGCGATCGATCAACGACTTTGCTGCATACAAACCGACACCCGATGTGGTCCCTGTAATTACGACCGTTGGCTTTTGATCATTTCCCATTGCTTCAAACTCCGTTGATCGTCCTTGTTTCTCTTAAGTGTTTTGTCTCAGTGTCGCACCCCAGTGAGCGCAATTTCGGGGTGTCCATCAGTGTTCTAACCCGTTTAGGGATCCCATTTCAAGATGTTAGACAAATCGATGCAATTCTTTATGGAAGCCCAGAGGCACCCTCGGAAAACCCAGAGAACAGGCACTGTGCCGCCCTTCCCCGCCCTGCGATCCCGGCTGATGCTGGCCCATTCCGTCCGCTGCCCCCAGCCGCGCTCCCAACGGAGCCAATCGCCCGATCCGCTAGGGATTCCATCGATGCCACGGGGCGGGATCGATCGGGCCAAAGGCTGATTTAACAAGACCTTTCACCCGAGGGAACTGGAGGCATCGGGAGCGATCGAATATTTTTGTCTATTGTTCTTATTTTATAATTAGGAATGTATAAATACTTCTAGAGTTCTAAAAATAGATTTCCAGGTTATTCAGATTGATTTTTGAATACCTTTAATTTTCCATGAATCTAACGAATCATTAATTCGCAGCCTTTCAGGGTTTACCGAACCTGAAACATGAACAATAATGCTTGTCATAGACCAATAGATTCCATTGAGCGGACTCACTAATTTCGACCGCTTCCCCCTTACCCCCGCTTGAGATTGATTGGTCATCCCTTCACCCCTAACTCGCCAACCCCGACACCCGCCCGTAACCCCTCCCTCGGAGATTCAACTAGGAGATTCCACTTATGAGACTGGCTGTATATGGAAAAGGTGGCATTGGTAAATCAACCACCAGTTGTAATATCTCCGTAGCCCTAGCCCGACGCGGTAAAAAAGTACTGCAAATTGGCTGCGATCCTAAGCATGACAGTACTTTCACCCTCACAGGTTTCCTGATTCCTACCATCATTGACACCCTACAAGAAAAGGATTTCCACTACGAAGATGTTTGGCCGGAGGATGTGATCCATGAAGGCTATGGCGGCGTACATTGCGTGGAAGCGGGCGGCCCCCCAGCAGGCGCGGGCTGTGGCGGCTATGTGGTGGGCGAAACCGTCAAGTTGCTCAAAGAACTGAACGCCTTTGACGAATATGATGTGATTCTCTTTGATGTGTTGGGTGACGTGGTGTGCGGCGGATTCGCAGCCCCGTTGAACTATGCGGACTATTGCATGATCGTCACCGATAACGGATTTGATGCCCTATTCGCTGCCAATCGTATTGCCGCTTCTGTGCGCGAAAAAGCCCGTACCCATCCCCTACGCTTGGCTGGACTGATTGGCAACCGCACCTCCAAACGGGACTTGATTGAGAAATATGTGGAAGCGGTACCCATGCCCATCCTAGAAGTGTTGCCCTTGATTGAAGACATTCGGGTGTCCCGCGTCAAAGGCAAAACCATGTTTGAACTGGCAGAGTCCGATCCTTCCCTGAGCTATGTCTGCGATTACTACCTCAACATCGCCGATCAAATTTTGGCTAGACCGGAAGGGGTCGTGCCCAATGATGCTCCCGATCGGGATTTGTTTGCCCTCCTGTCTGACTTCTACCTGAATCCCCAAACGCCGAAGCAGAACGAAGCTGAATTGATGATGGTTTAGTTCGCAGGTCCGAAATCCCTGAGATTCGATCCCTAAATCCCCTAGATTCGATCCCCCTAAATCCCCCTTAAAAAGGGGGACTAAGAAATCTGATCCCCCCTAAATCCCCCTTTTTAAGGGGGACTTTGAGAAAGTCTTATTTGCAAAGAGACATTTAATGTAAATCTCCGGTTCCCCCTTTATTACCCTTTATTAAGGGGGGCTAGGGGGGATCGAATCACCCGATCGTCAGTCCCCGAATTTCTCCTTGTAATCATTTTTCTGCTAAGGACGCGCAACTATGACATTGGCCGATCCACAACCCCAAGCTCTTCAATTTGACTGCGAAACGGGTAACTATCACACCTTCTGCCCGATTAGCTGCGTGGCATGGCTCTACCAAAAAATTGAAGATAGCTTTTTCCTAGTCGTTGGCACTAAAACCTGTGGCTATTTTCTGCAAAATGCCATGGGTGTGATGATCTTTGCAGAACCGCGCTATGCCATGGCGGAGTTGGAGGAAGGGGATATTTCCGCCCAACTAAATGACTACGAAGAACTGAAACGACTGTGTTTGCAAATTAAGCGCGATCGTAATCCTTCGGTGATTGTCTGGATTGGCACCTGCACCACAGAAATCATCAAGATGGATATGGAAGGGATTGCGCCGAAGTTGGAAGCGGAAATTGGCATTCCGATCGTCGTGGCCCGTGCCAATGGCTTAGACTACGCCTTCACCCAAGGGGAAGACACCGTTCTCGCGGCCATGGCTCAGCGCTGCCCCACCTCCGCCCAGGTCAGTTCCGAAGCCGAAAAAACCGAACGGAACGCGATTCAAAAATTACTCACCTTCGGCCAAAAGAAAGAAGATGCCAAGGCTGCTGAGGAAACGGAATACGTCAACCACGATCCGCTGGTTCTGTTTGGCTCCCTGCCCGATCCCGTGGTGACGCAGTTAACCTTGGAACTGAAAAAGCAAGGCATTAAAGTCTCCGGTTGGCTGCCATCCAAACGCTATACGGAATTGCCCGTGGTGGATGAGGGCTACTACGTTGCGGGGGTCAATCCCTTTCTCTCTCGCACAGCCACAACGTTAATGCGTCGCCGGAAAACCAAACTGATTGGCGCACCCTTCCCGATCGGGCCGGATGGCACCCGCGCTTGGATTGAAAAAATCTGCTCTGCTCTGGGGGTGGAACCGAAGGGGCTGGAGGAACGGGAAGCCAAGATCTGGGAAAGCTTGGAGGATTACCTGCAATTAATCCGAGGGAAATCAGTCTTTTTCATGGGGGATAACTTGCTGGAGGTGTCACTGGCGCGATTCCTGATCCGCTGTGGCATGACCTGTCCTGAAATCGGCATTCCCTACATGGATAAGCGCTACCAGCAAGCGGAATTGGCATTGCTAGAGAAAACCTGCCGGGAAATGGGGGTGGCAATGCCCAAGATTGTCGAAAAACCCGATAATTACAATCAAATTCAGCGGATTTATGATGTGCAGCCGGATTTGGTGATTACGGGGATGGCCCACGCAAACCCCTTGGAGGCGCGCGGCATCAACACCAAGTGGTCGGTGGAGTTCACCTTCGCGCAAATCCATGGCTTCAGCAATGCACGGGATATCCTGGAACTGGTGACCCGCCCCCTGCGCCGCAATGAAGCGTTGAAAGGGTTGGGCTGGGAGAAGCTGGTGAAGGATGAAGCGCAAGTTTAAGCTGTGCCAGTTTAAGCTGTGAAAGTTTGAGATCAGGTGTGGTTTAGACTCTTCTCAAGGAGATAGCAATATCTCCTTTTTTTTGCGTAGTGGACTAGAAACCGGGGTTTTCTAAAACCCCCGGTTTCTCTTGCGAGGGTTTTGCGTACGGGCCATCAGCCTGTAAGATAGACGGTGCAATCGTTTCGTAAAGCCCCTCTGTTCCTTGTTATGACGCTCCAAGTCTACGGTATTCCCAACTGCGGCACCTGCAAAAAAGCCCTGGCATGGCTGGATGCTAAACAGATTCCCTACGAATTCATCAACACCAAAGACCATCCCCCCAGTCAGGCAGACATTACCGCTTGGGTGCAGACCTTGGGCAACAAACCCCTGCGCAATACCTCCGGCCAATCCTATCGATCGCTGGGCACCACCAAAGATAGTTGGGGCGATGGGGAATGGATTACGGCCTTTGCCCAAGATGCCATGCTGCTGAAGCGACCGTTATTCGTGCAAGACGGAACCGCCGTAGCCGTTGGCTTTCGCAATCCCGATGCGATCGCCCAGCAGTTGGCCATCGGTTAAAGCCTGATTAGTTAAGGCGAGATCGTCCTGAAAGACTCAATATTCAGGATTCAGGATTCAGTGAGACGGGAATTCAGCTTGTTAATTCTAGTGAATGGGTAGAGTGATTCCATGCGGGCAGTCGTTGTTGATCCCAATGCCGTTGGTCGGTTAGCGCTCAAAACCGTCGATCGACCCGTGCCGTTGCCGAATGAAGCGATCGTCACCGTCCATGCGTTTTCCATGAATCGGGGAGAAATTCGTCGGGCGCAAACGGCGGATGCTGGTTGGCGCATTGGTTGGGATTTGGCGGGTGTGGTGGAACAGGCAGCGGCGGATGGGTCTGGCTTTCCCGTCGGAACGCGGGTAGTGGGATTTCTACCCGCTGGAGCTTGGGGAGAACAGGTGGCAGTGCCGACCCAGGCCCTCGCAGCCCTCCCCGCAACGATTCCCTTTAACGTGGCCGCGACTTTGCCCGTGGCGGGTTTGACGGCCCTGATGACCTTGGAAAAGGGTGGGTTGCTGCTGGGCAAAAAGGTGCTGATCACAGGTGCCTCCGGTGGGGTGGGGCATACCGCTTGCCAACTGGCCAGAGCCGCCGGAGCCTACGTGGTGGCCCATGTGCGTCGATCGCAGCAGGTTTCCTTTGTCAAAACAACAGGTGCCCATGAGGTGGTGGAAGGGGAAACACCTGCCGATGCAGCCCAGTATGGCCCCTACGATTTAGTGCTGGATTCCGTCGGCGATCGGGTCTTACCCACGGTTTTGGAACTGCTGGGCAAGGATGGCATGGTCGTTACCTTTGGCTCGACCGCTGGCCGGGAAGCCTTGATTAACGTCGGGAACTTTTACGGCAAAGGTGGCCTGCAACTCTACGGCTTTATTCTGTTCCATGAAGTGCTGAAATATCCGGCAGCGTTGGGATTGGAGCGCTTAGTTAAATTAGTGGAAACGGGTTTGCTCAAACCGCACATTGATCTGGAAACCTCCTGGGAATCGGTGGGTGAAGTGGCGCAACAGTTAACCGATCGCGCCTTTGTCGGCAAAGCGGTCTTGCAAGTGCGATCGGACTAGATCAGTCACCATGCTCTTGGGTCGTCATAGGCTTGGGTCGTCATAGGCTTGGGTCGCCATACTCTTTGAACACAAAAATTTTCACCTGAAATCCAAAAAACTCAGCCATCTGACTGAGAATCAATAACTTATCAGCGGGAATCCGGTTGCTATTCCCCTTAGGGAGAATTAGGTTAAGGTGTACGACGACGGTTAGATTTGGCTTTTAAGGGAATGTCTCCTTGAAGGTCAGTCACCCTTATCTTTGATTCCTCTGTTGTCTGGGCTAATTGAACCGTTATGGATTCCTGTTACCGATTTCGACTCCCTTTTCTTAGCGTTGTTGGTGTTTTATCTGGCAGCCTTGGGCTTGGAATGCTCTTTCCCGGTGGTAGTTGGGCGCAATCCATTACCCCCACGATCGATGGTACCGGAACCCAAGTCACCCCAACTGGAACGACGATCGACATTTCCGGGGGAACCCAGAATGGCGGGAATCTCTTCCATAGTTTTCAGCAATTTAACGTAGGTGCTGATCAGACTGCGAATTTCCTGACGCAACCCACGGTACAGAATATTCTGGGGCGAATTGTTGGGGGGGATGCTTCGCTAATTAACGGCAAACTGCAAGTTACAGGCAGTCATGCGAATTTATTTCTGATCAATCCGGCGGGAATTCTCTTTGGGCAAAACGCGACATTAAATGTCCCAGGATCATTCACGGCAACGACCGCCGATCGCATCGGTTTCAGCAATGGCCAAGGGTTTAACGCGATCGGTGCCAATGACTATGCCACGCTTTTGGGACAACCGATCGAATTCCAATTCAGCGCCCTCCAGCCCGGTTCCGTGATCAACACTGGGAATCTAACCGTGAATGCAGGGCAATCCTTGGCATTACTGGGCGGAACGGTGGTCAATACTGGGACACTGACGGCTCCCAATGGCAAAATTACGATCGCTTCAACGCTGGGCAATCAAACCTTGCGCATTCAACCCGATGGTAGTTTACTGGGGTTGGAAATTCCCCTGAACGATCGATCGACCGTAAATAATTCCCCGATCGCGGCTAAGTCGTTACCGGAATTACTGACAGGGGGCGAAGTGGCCACAGCGACGGGCTTAACCGTAGAAAATGGTCTGCTTAAGTTAACCCAGAATTCTACCAACAATACCAGCCTAGTTCCCGTGCAGTCCGGTACCACGATCGTCTCCGGAAGCGTTTCCACCAGTGGTTCCCAAGCCCAGGACTCTCGCATTCAAATTCTGGGCGATCGGGTTGGTTTAATTAACGCGCAAGTTCAAGCGACCGGAGCCACGGGGGGTGGCACGGTATTGATCGGCGGTGATTACCAAGGACAAGGCCCAACCCCAACGGCAACAGCAACCTTTGTCGATCGTGCCTCTACGATTAATGCCAATGCGATCAATAACGGCAATGGTGGAAAAATCATTGTCTGGGCTAATGGCAACACAAAATTTGCAGGAACGGCAACGGCTCGGGGTGGCCAATTGAGCGGCAATGGCGGGCTGATTGAAACCTCTGGAAAACAATTTTTAGACATCACCCAGGCCCAAGTGGATGCCAGTGCCCCCCAGGGTCAAGTGGGCACTTGGTTACTTGACCCGACGGATATCAATATTATTAATGACGTTAATGGAGGGGGGAATCTCGGCACGATTAGTAATGGCATCTTTGACCCGCCCACAACGGGAGTCGCTAGCCAAATTGCGCCCGCCACGATCGAAACTGCACTCAACAACGGCACCAACGTCACCATCACCACGGCCAGCGGTACAGGCGGCAATGGCGATATCACCTTAACCGATAGCATTAATCAATTAGGGGGCGGCAGCGCATCTTTAACGCTAATTGGTCGGAATTTCCTCAATCCCAACGGCGCAACCATCAATCTCAGTAGTACTGGCGGCCTCACGTTCAAGCTGAATCAAATCAATCCCCAACCCAATCCCACAGCACAATCCATTCAGACGGCGATTCAATCGATCGGTACGGTGAACGGCCCCCGCAGCATTGAACTCGGCGCAGGAATTTATCGAACCGATGTCCCGATCGTGCTCGATCGATCAGTCAATCTCAGCGGAGCCGGAATCGGTAGTACCGTTATTAGCGGCAATCAAACCACCCAAGTTTTTACCGTTGCTAGTAATGATGTAACCAATAGTGCCGGGGTGATTGCGTCCCTCGCCAACTTAACGATTCAAGACGGGCGATCGTTGAATGGGGCCGATGGGGGCGGAATTTTGAATGCTGGGACTCTGACCCTTTCCAAGGTGGCGGTGACTAATAATGTTGCTAGTGGCGCTGGGGGCGGCATTGCCAATACGGGAAGTTTAACCCTCGATCAAAGTCTGATTACGAATAACCAAGCGAATAACGGCGGGGGGGGAATTTCCACCAGTGCTGGAACCGTCGATATTACTAATAGTACGATCGCGAACAACCAAGCTAATGGTGTTGGAGGCGGGGTCAAACTGGTTTTCAAAGCAAGCCTGAATGTGACTAGCAGCACCTTCAATAACAATTTTGCGACGGCAAATGGTGGAGCCTTAGATTTAAATAGCGATCTTGGCATTGCCGCAGCAACATTGGTCAATGTTACCCTGTCGGGAAATACGGTGAATAATGCAGGGGGCGGCGTTTCCTTGGGGCAAAGTCAACAGGCGGTTCTGGATAGTGTCACGATCGCCAATAACCAAGCGGCCAATGGCGGTGGCGGTATTTCCAACCTCTTCGGTGGTACGTTAACGCTGAAAAATACGATCGTGGCGGGAAATCGCGCTCCGATTAATCCCGATGTTCAAGGAAGTCTTACTAGCCAAGGTAATAATTTAGTCCAAAATCGGGGAACCAGCATTGGTTATATCAATTCAGATTTGCCGGATGGTACGGCTCCTAACCTATCTCCCTTAGGGAATTACGGTGGGCTGACCGCGACCCATGTCCCGTTAGCGGGGAGTCCTGCGATCGACGCTGGCAATACCACACTCACGATCGACCAACGGGGTGTGATTCGTCCTAGTGGCATCAACAGTGATATTGGTGCAGTAGAAGTAGAAACGCTTCCTCCAACCCCTCCCGTTGTTGCACCGATCGCCCCTGCTCCAGGACTCCCACCAACGGCTCCCCCCGCTCCTGCTGAGAAAAGTGCTCCGTCTGGAATCCAGCCGCCGGAACTGGTGCGTTCCAACCCGATCAAGCTCGCGCCCTCAAGGATGCCAGCTTCTGAGATGCCAGCTTCTGAGATGCAAGGACCTGTGATGCAAGGGCCTATGCTTTTGTCGCCCATCGAACTCGAACGTCTAGATGATCTATTTAGCCAGGACTATCGCCAGTTCCTCAGCTTATCTCCCACTCCAGAGATCGGGTTGAATGATATTCAAACCATGCTGCAACAGGCGCAGACTCAAAAGAAAAAACGTCCCGCCATTATTTATGGTCGGTTTACGCCCAATCGATCAACGGCCTCCCCGATCGCCCAATCCACCGTCAACCTGACTGGGTTCCAGGAGTTGCCTCTCCAGCAATCTAGCCCGACCGATCGCCTAGAACTTTTGCTGTTGACACCGCAGGGAAACCTGATTCGCAAGGAAACCCCGTTTACCCGCCAGCAAGTTCGCGATCGCTTACAAGCGTTAAATCTCTTTGTGTCGGATGTTGAAGATGTCAAAACCCTGCCCGTCTTTGGCCAGGAATTTTATCAATGGTTGCTTCAGCCATTGGTGCCTGAACTCCAGCAGCAGCAAATCAACCAACTCATTTATAGTCTAGATGCGGATCTCCGGTTACTCCCCTTGTCACTGCTGCATAACGGCAAAACCTATGCCATCCAAGACTACCAAATCTCCCTCATTCCCAGTGTGGGCTTAATGGATCGAACGATCGTCAGCCAGCGGCGATCGGTGTTGGCCTCCGGTGCGGAGACGTTTCAGCGCCATGTTCCCTTACCAGCGGCAGCAGTTGAAGTGAAGCTGGTCAGCCAGGAACTTGGATCGGGAAAAGTGCTGCTGAATGAAGCCTTTACGGTGAAGAATTTACTCAAAACCCGATCGACCTTTCCAGCAAATATTGTTCATTTAGCAACCCATGCAGCGTTTAATCCCGGTGCCCTTAGTCGTTCTTACATTCAATTTTGGGATCGCAAACTCACGTTGGATCAGTTACGCAGCTTAAATCTTGACCATCCGCCGATCGATTTATTAGTCCTGAGCGCTTGCAGTACAGCGGTGGGCGATCGCACCTCTGAGTTAGGGTTTGCTGGGCTAGCGGCGGCGGCGGGCGTCCGATCGACCCTCGGCAGTTTATGGCCCGTTTCCGATCTGGGTACCCTCGCCTTTATGAGCGAGTTTTATGGTCACTTGAACCACACCTTTACGCGATCGGCAGCCCTCCAAGCCACCCAAGTAGCAATGCAGTCGGGCAAAGTTCGCATCGAGCAAGGCCATTTGATTACGTCCTACAGCCGATTTCCCCTCCCACAAACCCTATTAGAACAAGGAATTACCGAATTTTCCCATCCCTATTACTGGGGCGCATTTACCTTAATTGGCAATCCCTGGTAGAGAAAAGGCAACGGAAAACGGTAGCAGGATGGCCAAAATCTTGAGACAATGGCGGGAGCCGAATCATCAACCCATTACTGAATAGCCTCTACATTGGCATTTTGATTTAGTAAACATAGGCGCAAAGTCATGTCTCAACCGACGATCGAATCCATTCTTCAGGAAAACCGTTTATTTCCGCCCAGTGCGGAGTTTGCCAGCCAAGCTGCGATTAAAAGCTTTGATGAGTATCAGCAGATTTATGAAACGGCCAAGGCTGACCCGCTGGCCTTTTGGGGCAATTTAGCCCAGCAGGAATTGCACTGGTTCCAACCCTGGGATACCGTCCTAGATTGGAGCAATCCTCCCTTTGCTAAATGGTTTGTCAATGGTAAGACCAACCTTTCCTACAATTGCCTCGATCGCCATTTGACAACGGAACGCCGCACCAAACCCGCCATCATTTGGGAAGGGGAGCCGGGGGATTCTAAAGTTCTGACCTATGAAGATTTGCATCGGGAAGTCTGCAAATTTGCTAATGTCTTAAAAAAATTGGGTGTCCAAAAGGGCGATCGCGTCGGGATTTACATGCCGATGATTCCGGAAGCGGCGATCGCAATGTTGGCCTGTGCTCGGATTGGCGCATCCCACTCGGTTGTGTTTGGCGGATTTAGTGCGGAAGCCCTGCGCGATCGCTTGATTGATGCCGCTGCAAAAGTTGTGGTGACTGCCGATGGCGGTTGGCGCAAAGATGCGATCGTTCCCCTGAAGGATGCCGTAGACAAAGCCCTTGAGGATGGCCAATCGGTGGTGCAAACCGTCGTCGTTGCCAAGCGCACGGGCCAAGACATTCCCATGCAGGCCGATCGGGATTTTTGGTGGCATGACTTAGAAGCTGGCATTTCCGAAGACTGTCCCGCTGAACCCGTGGACTCCGAGGACATGTTGTTCATTCTCTACACCTCCGGCTCCACGGGCAAACCCAAGGGTGTGGTGCACACCACCGCTGGGTATAACCTCTACGCCCACATGACCTGCAAGTGGATTTTTGACCTGCAGGAAAACGATGTCTACTGGTGTACCGCTGATGTGGGTTGGATTACGGGCCACAGCTATGTCGTCTATGGGCCGCTGTCCAATGGGGCAACGACGCTGATGTACGAAGGGGCACCCCGTCCGTCCAATCCGGGGGCTTTTTGGGATGTGATCCAAAAGCATAAGGTCAGCATTTTCTACACCGCACCCACGGCGATCCGAGCCTTCATCAAAATGGGTGATCAGCATCCCCAGTCCCGCGATCTGTCCTCCCTGCGGCTCCTGGGCACCGTGGGCGAACCGATCAACCCCGAAGCTTGGATGTGGTATCACCAGGTGATTGGTGGCGGTCGTTGCCCGATCGTCGATACCTGGTGGCAAACGGAAACGGGTGGCGTTATGATTACGCCCTTGCCCGGAGCCATTGCCACCAAGCCCGGTTCCGCCACCCTGCCTTTCCCCGGCATTCTGGCCGACGTGGTGGATTTAGACGGCAATTCCGTCGGCCCTAACGAAGGGGGCTACTTGGCGGTGCGCCATCCCTGGCCTGGCATGATGCGTACCGTTTACGGTGACCCCGATCGCTTCCGCCGCACCTACTGGGAGCACATTGCCCCCAAGGATGGGCAGTACCTGTATTTCGCGGGAGATGGGGCGCGGCGGGATGAAGACGGCTACTTCTGGGTTATGGGCCGGGTGGATGATGTGATTAACGTGGCAGGCCACCGGCTGGGTACGATGGAAATTGAGTCTGCCTTGGTGTCCCACCCCGCTGTAGCGGAAGCTGCCGTGGTCGGTAAACCCGATGACCTGAAGGGCGAGGAGATTGTGGCGTTTGTCACCTTGGAAGGGACGCAAACTGCCAGCGATACCCTGATGAAGGAACTGAAGCAGCACGTCGTCCAGGAAATTGGCGCGATCGCCCGTCCCGGAGAAATCCGCTTTGCTGATGCTTTACCCAAAACCCGATCGGGCAAAATTATGCGTCGTCTGCTACGCTCCTTGGCCGCAGGACAGGAAATTTCCGGCGATACTTCGACGCTGGAAGATCGCACAGTGCTGGAAAAACTGCGGGGCGAGGGGTAATCCCACAGGCTCCTAGTAGGGAGGCGTTGCAACCAGTGGTTGCAACGCCTCCTTTGTTATGGCTGCTATAGATGTTATGGCTGCTATAGACCGGTTTTTACCCTTTAACTGAGCCCATCTACCCCAACAAATACGCATTTCTCATTGCCCAGAGAATCAGTAGCACAATGCTACCCAGAATAATGAGCGAGGACAGAGTAACCGTTGCTGGACTATCTGCGCCATCAAACCGCATAATGCCTCGATTCAGATCAGACAATGGGTTGCGGAATCGTCTCATAGTCGGTTACTCCTTGGAACTTGATCCCTTAAAATTCAACTGAAAAAAACGTTACAGCTTTTCATGTCCAGTGCTCAGTCTTGATCGTCATCGATCCTGCAAGAGCATCGATCCTTCCTGTAAGAACATTGAGGCTGACAGTCATCTTGGTTCATCTGTGTACTGCACATTCATGCACTCATCTATTGCTAGCTCGCGCGTTGACGGCTATTCCCTGCTTCTGACTCAGCATTTGGACGATTACCTTTATCCTAATGGCTAAGACTCATTAGTTTCTTAAATATTCACAACTTCTCCAGCGATTTTTGAAATTTTTTGTAAACGTTTCTAAGGTTTGAGTCATCTGCGAAGGCTACACTGCCGATCGTCCTGGGTCTGATTTCCCTTGGCTCGATCGTCCCTGACCCGATCGGCTCTCTTCTCAGAAAGAACATTGCCCCGTACAATGCTAGCGACCCATTAATATTGCCATTTGCCACTTCGCCATAATGAAACTGCTCTTGGGTGCGATCGCGATCCTCTTGGCCCTGCTTGGAATCGAGATCTTTTTGCGAGTTCGCTTTGGATTTGGGCATCCTCTACTGTACCTAGCTGATCCAGAAATGGGCTATCGGCTTGCGCCCAATCAAACTGTGAAGCGGTTTGGGAATACGATTGCGATTAATCAATATTCCATGCGCAGTGGCGAAATTACCCCGGAGCGATCGCCTACGACCTTCCGTATCCTGTTGCTGGGCGATTCCGTTGCCAATGGAGGTTGGTGGACGGATCAATCCCAAACCATTTCCACCCTGTTACAGGTTCAGCTCCAGACCCAGATTCAGACCCAGGTTCAGAACCCAGCGCAGGCTAAGGGGAATCTGAGTGCTGCATTACAGCGAGCTAAGCTGTCTACGATCGAAGTGTTAAACGCCTCTGCCAACTCGTGGTCCCCTAGGAGCGAATTCCCATATCTCAAACAGTTCGGAACCTTTGAATCCCAAAGGATTGTTCTGATTATTAATACTGATGATTTATTTGCCACCGCTCCGACGGATCTGGTCGTAGGCCACGATCGCAATTATCCCGATCGATTACCGTTCTTAGCATTAGAAGAAGTGATCACTCGCTACGTGTTGCCCGCACCGAAGTTATCACCGCAGCTACAGGCCGTCTATGCTGAAGGGGGCGATCGGGTGGGCCGAAATTTACAGGCGATCGACCAAATCCACCAAATGGCCCAGCAACACCAAGCTCAGTTATTAGTTATACTGACCCCATTGCTGCGGGAAATTGAAACGGGATCCCGTAATTATGAAATCGATGCCCGCCAACGGCTGGCGCAGTTCCTGCAAGACCGTACAATCTCATTCATCGACTGTTTACCCCACTTCCAAGCACAATCCAGTCCTCGATCGCTCTACCATGATCACATCCACCTCAACCCCCAGGGGAACCAACAGATCAGCGATCAGATCCAGCAATGGCTACAGCAACTCCAGATTTAGCTAGCTTATTAATGGGTCTGTGCTTATTTGGGTCTGCGCTTATTAATGGGGCCGTTATGTGTTCCATCCCCGTATTCGTCCAAAAAGCATCATAAGTCAGTACATAACCGTAGGCTATATCTGGTAAAGTAGTGCATCTTTAATTTCATCCCTGCAATTTCACACCTACTTTGTTTTCTCTGTTGATGACAATTTATTCCGTTGCGCCATCCCCATTGGTCGCAATGCTGACGGTCTGGGACAAAACCAGTGGAACCTGGATTAATATCATCACGGTTTTATTGGGAACACTATTGGGGGTCAGCATTAGAGGGCGGCTACCACAGATCATCCAGCAGGTGATTACGCAAGGACTGGGGCTATTTACCCTCTTCCTAGGCTTCACCCTTGCCAGCAGCATGTTAAAAGCCAAGGCTGGCCCGATCGATGGCATCATTCTCGGGCTGCTTGCCATGGTCGTAGGCGGCGTCATTGGCGAAAGCCTCAACCTAGAGGCTCAACTCACAAATTTGGGTGATTGGTTGAAAGATCGTTGCCGAGGGACGGGACGGTTTACCGAAGGATTTGTGATTAGCAGTCTGTTATTTTGCATTGGCCCTATCACCATTGTGGGTTGCTTGAACAATGGTTTGTCAGGAAATAGCAATCTTCTGACTGTGAAAGCGGTGATGGATGGCTTTGCCTCGATCGCCTTTAGCAGTATTTATGGCATTGGGGTCGGTTTCTCGATCGTACCGATTTTGATCTACCAAGGGGGGCTCTCCTTATTTGCGGGTCTGCTGGCCCAATCGTTACCCGACCCGACGATCGATCCGCGCGTTCACTTGGTTTCTGGTGTGGGTGGATTGATGGTCGTCGGCATTGGCCTCAACTTGTTGGAGGTCGCTCGCTTGCGTGTCAGTTCCTTCCTACCCGCCTTAATCCTAGGCCCCGTCCTATTTGCCATCGCACAGATGATTACTGGTTAGACCATGGTGTGGTCAGTCCTAGGGTTAGCAAGAGAGTTACAGAAATGAACTGGCCGGGATTGGCTGGGGCGAGAATCGGAGAAATCTCCAAAAGGCGTCTCAGCTCTCTGCTATCCCATAACCATGGCAAGACTGCCAACGTAGACGATCGAGCCAGACAGATCGTAGAGGATGGCAGCTAGGTAATTGCGATCGGTATGTTGACTCGACAGGGCGAGAGGCGACAACATTCACCATGAGTAACGGGCCATGAATGGGCTAGTTACAGGTCGGTTATAGGTCAGTTATAGGTCAATTACAGGTCAGCTAGTCGGTCAGCTAGTCGGTCAGCTAGTCAGCCAAAATGAGTAAAACAACTCAATGGGATAACGAAATCGATCATCACTTAGGCGAATTTTTCTAAACATTTCAAAAATATTTCAGAAATTAGTTCGTCAATTTGCAAATATCAGGGTATACATAAATAAAGTCACAACGTTTATTTACTGTAGGGACAATCTAATGGCTGCACCAAAACGGAGATCGCCGACATCTACACTCGTTTCGAAGAACGCGATCGAACAAGCATCCTCTCTGCTGGAAGGCTTAGAAGAGAAACCCAAAGAGATCTGGTCTTTGCGGGAAGCGATCGACGCTCTGAAGGATCAGATCACCCTAGCCCTCGATCGTGGCTACACCTACGTTGAAATCTCTAAAATGCTTTCCGAGAGAGGCGTTGAGATTAGTGCTTCGACCTTGAAGTATTACCTCTCCTCTGTGAAGCGCAATACCGATGGAGGCAAAACGCGCCGTCGTCGTCGCACCCTGGGTAAGCTGACGGGTAAAACCCTAGAGCTGGCTACCGCTGCTGTGAATGGCGCAGTGGAACAGGCTGAAGTTACGAAAAAGCGTGGCGGACGCAAACCCAAAGCTGAAGTCGTGGAAGCAGCTCCTGCCCCCACACCCGCTAAGCGGGGTCGTAAGGCTGGTTCTACAGCTGCTAAAGCTGCCCCTGCTGCCAAAACTCGTACCGCGACCAAGGCCACCAAAGCCACCAAAGCACCGAGTACACGGGGACGTCGCAAATCGGCAGGCTAAGCCTATTTTTGATTTTCATTGCAGCAGGACGGTAGCATTTTCCATTGCCTATCGTCCGCTTTTTTTTGGCAATAGGAGGAACCGAGATTGTAGGATGATGGGATTCAGTGGGCGATGGTCATACTTGCGATCGAATCGACCCGTTGTCTAACCGTTGTCCAATCCCCTTCCCATTGCTCCACCGATGACGCTATCCTCCCTTGACGCATTTTGGATGCCCTTTACCGCCAATCGCCAGTTCAAAGCCAATCCAAGGCTGCTGGCCTCGGCCCAGGGCATGTATTACCAATCGGTGGATGGTCGGCAGATTTTAGATGGCACTGCGGGCCTCTGGTGTGTTAATGCAGGCCATTGCCGAGAACCCATCACCCAAGCGATTCAGAAACAGGCGGCCACCCTCGATTACGCGCCGACGTTTCAAATGGGTCACCCGATCGCCTTTGAATTGGCCGATCGTTTGTCGAAACTCTTACCGGGGGATCTCAACGCAGTCTTTTTTACAAACTCCGGCGCAGAATCCGTTGATACCGCCTTAAAAATCGCGATCGCCTACCACCGTGCTCGGGGAGATGCCAGCCGCACCCGCTTGATTGGTCGGGAACGGGGCTACCATGGCGTGGGCTTTGGGGGCATGTCTGTGGGGGGGATTGGCTCCAATCGTAAAGTGTTTGCTAGCAATCTCATTCCGGGTGTTGATCATTTACCCCACACGCACAATCTAGCGCAGAATGCATTTACCCCAGGGCAACCGGAATGGGGTGATCATTTGGCCGATGAGTTAGAACGGCTCGTTGCTCTGCACGATTCCTCCACAATTGCAGCCGTCATTGTCGAACCTGTTGCCGGATCAACGGGTGTTCTGATTCCACCTAAGGGATATCTGGAGCGGTTGCGAGCCCTGTGCGATCGCCATGGCATTCTTTTAATTTTTGATGAAGTGATTACCGGCTTTGGACGATTGGGCACAGCGTTTGCAGCGGACTATTTTGGCGTGATGCCCGATTTGATCACTGCTGCGAAAGGTCTGACCAACGGGACGATTCCCATGGGGGCTGTCTTCGCTCGACAATATATATATGATGCCTTTATGCAGGGGCCAGAAACCGCGATCGAACTGTTCCATGGCTATACCTATTCTGGCCATCCCCTAGCCTGTGCTGCCGCCCAAGCGACCTTAGAGATTTACGAACAGGAAGGATTGTTCGATCGGGCGCGGGAACTGGCTCCCTACTGGCAGGAAGCGGTGCATTCCCTCAAGGGCATTCCTGGCATTATCGACATTCGCAATCTGGGCTTAATGGCAGGCATTGAATTAGAACCTTACCCCAATCAACCGGGACAGCGCGCCTACCAAGCCTTGGTGAACTGTTTTGAGACCGGATTATTGATTCGTGTCACTGGCGACATTATTGCCCTATCGCCGCCTCTGATTGTGGAGAAATCCCAGATCGATCAAATGGTCGATCATCTGCGCAACATCTTAAAAACGCTGTAGCGAGGGCAGTATGAATCCCGTCTATTCCCTGGTGATTCCAATTTACAACGAGGAAGAAACCCTGCCGGAACTCTACAGCCGCTTACGATCGCTGATCGATCGATTGGATGGGCCAACGGAGTTGATTCTGGTCAATGATGGGAGTCGCGATCGTAGTTTGGCGATTCTGCGGCAATTGCATCATCAGGACGATCGGGTCTGTTACATTAACCTGGCCCGGAATTTTGGCCACCAAATTGCGGTGACTGCGGGCCTCAATTTTGTACGCGGCAAAGTGGCTGTGATTCTGGATGCCGATCTGCAAGATCCCCCGGAGTTGATTCCTGAAATGCTCGATCGCTGGCGGGAGGGCTATCAAGTCGTCTATGCCCAACGGCTGAAACGCCATCGCGAAGGCTGGTTTAAACGGACAACGGCCTATGTGTTCTATCGCCTGCTGAAACAGCTGGCCGATGTGGATATTCCCACGGATACCGGCGATTTTTGTCTGCTCGATCGCAGCGTGGTCGATATCCTCAACGCCATGCCGGAACGTAACCGTTATCTGCGAGGATTACGATCGTGGGTGGGGTTTCAGCAAACAGCGGTCACCTTTGAGCGCGATCCTCGGTTTGCGGGCGAGGTGAAATATACCTTTCGGAAGTCTTTGGCCCTAGCCATTAACGGGCTGGTTTCCTTTTCCCAGGTTCCCCTGCGCCTTTCGACCTATATGGGATTACTGGCCGCATTTGTGGCGCTATGCATGGCGGTGTTGGTGCTGTATTGGCGGATCTTTGTCCCGCACTCTCCCCTAACGGGTTTTACCTTGATTCTGGTGGCAATTTTCTTTTTAGGTGCAGTGCAACTGGTCAGCATTGGCATTCTGGGCGAATACATTGGGCGCATTTATGAACAGGTGCAGGGCCGTCCGCTGTATACCGTATCTGAAATCGCGGGTTTTACAGCCCTAGACTCGCCCTTGGCAGGGAACGCCCGATCTAGATCGAACGAATCTCAAGAGGCCAGATAGAAAAACAAGATGCATTGGGATATCCCTAAAAATGGGTCTACTCCCGAATACATCTCGTGTTAGCTCGAAGGACATCTTCAATTTTTCGCTGGCTGAATGCTGGTATCAGCACAAATTTTGATCCCCCGGATTCAGGCGGTGATGCTTCACCCCGCAGCATTCCCTGCGACCGAATTGCTGGAACTGCTAACCGCCTGTAATAGCGCCTCATCTTGCTGTTGCCACTGGGCAAAAATCGTTTCCCGTTCGTCCGTTGGAGGTACATAGCGATACACGCGCAGGCCACCCCGTCGCCCATCGGGAGCCCGATCGCGGGAAATGCAGACCAGTTTGACATCTAATTTATTCAGCAAGGCTTGAATCATGGTGATCGGAGCCATGCGATCGGTAATCTTCAGTCCGAATAACAGCTTGATATCTTGGCGATGGGCCAGGATCGTCGCGTGCATTTCCTGCACATCTAGGTCTGTTGATCTAGTTTTTCGTTCTGGATCGAGCAAGTTGACAACCCCTAGCGCTTTGAGGATTTCGACCTGTGCCGTCAACAGCTTTACATCCTGTAACGCCACATTGCCATTGCCGCGACTGAGATGATCTTCCCAGGCTTGTAAATCCCGCAACCGCACAAATAACGGATCGTGGATGAGATAGTAGTGCAGCCGTAACTGACTGTGCCACCCCTGCTCATCCTTGAGTGTTAACTCCGGTGTGATCGAAACGGGATAGCGGTTTTTCAGTTCATGTTTACGCTGACTATGACGTTGTTGCGTCGTGCGCGATCGGGTTTCTCGCATGGCCTGATATTCCTGACGGCTCAGTTCCGGTGACTCGGAAATGGCCTCAGCATCTGCCTGCTGGTTGTAATTACGAATCTCGGTGATTTGCTGGGCGATTCGATCGATCTGACCTAGGTCATGATTGACGGGCAAAAATTCAAATCCCGGCACTTGCCGTTGACCGCTGACTAATTCGTAATAGGCGACGGAAGAAGCCGTTGCGCCAAGAATTTTGTCTGCGTTATCGGTCACAACCACCAACTGATGACCTTCGCGACTCAGCCCGTTTTGCAATTCCCCTCGAAAATTCCACAGGGAGAAATTGACCCGTGCTGCCATTTTCGACCAAGTACGCAGGGCGATCGGATCGGTTTGGCGATCGAGATCAAAATCCACTTCCTTCAACAACATCACGTTATACTTCACGGCCTTGGTTGTGGATTGGGCAATGTCGCGATAGAAACAACTGCCGTTGCCAATTTTGCCGAGGCCGTATTTTGCCGACCAGACGTAACGAGGGACCTGATCGCGTACCCGTGCTAAGGATTGCCGTGACTCCGCATCGGACATCACCCCTTGGAAAATGCCAAAGACGGCTTGGAAATGGTTTTGTAGATCGATCGAAACGCCAGTTCCGATCGTCGGCGTTGCCAAGACGATGTCGTACTGGGCAATCTTGGCATTGATATCATTGGCGATGGCGTAGGCGGGGTGATCGGCGCTGGAAACCGTTTCACTATCAATCCGTAAAATCCGTTTTTCGGGAAAACGTTGGTGTAGGTAGGTTTCTAAATTGCGGGAACTCCAACGACTCTTTGCCTTTTGGGAATCCAAGCAAACAAAGACTGGGCCAAGTTCGATCGCCTGTTCCATCTTGGCAATTAACGGTGCAGGATTTTTTGTGTCATATATATAGGTGTGCTGGATTTTTGTTGGTTGCCAATTGTTGACGACGAGCCAAGGGGTGATCGGCGTTTCCGCCAAACTCAAAAGATAATCGACGCTAATGTCAGAGAGATCGGCATCCTGTGCCACAATCAACCCACCGCTAGACAGGACAACCTGCACCAATTCCTTCAGCGTTGCCAGAATTTTGACCCGCTGGCTGTAGCAAGTTGTACTGTTCAGCGCATGCCACAGCACTTGCTCGACTTCATCCAGAATGACGATCGCCCCTTCCCAGGCTTGTGGATCGAAATGCGCTTGGGAGAGGGGATGGAGCGAGTCAATGCAAAGGCCATAGCCGCGAAATTCAGTATTGTTCGCACTGCCATTGGTCAAGTTAGTAATCCAGTCAATGCCAAGACTATGGCAAATCGATCGCCCCAGTTGAATGCGGTGGGTAATCACGAGCACTTTACGATCGTCGGAGATCGCGCCCTGCACCAACCGCTGAAGTGAAGTCGTCTTGCCCGTTCCCTTGGGGCTTTTTAAGCAAACTAAACCCGTCGTTGGGTAATCAATTTCTCCTAAATAGGCTTGGCTTAACTGAACGGTGGGCGGATGCGTCAAAGCCCATAGCCGTCCAGCTTGCCAGTAATCTAACGTTTCCGCGTTGCGATACAGCGCTGCAAATTCCTCAACACCCCACTCCGCCACGAAATCATCGACCCCTTTTTGCGGCCCCGGCAAGGTAATGACCTTTACGGTACCACTAGCCCGATTTAGCAAGGTTCCTAATTTGGAAATGGCGATCGCGATCGCTTGCACAACCTTGGGACGGGTTTCAAAGTCAAAACAAATGTAGAAATCCCGACCCGATTTACCAGCATCATCCTGTGAGGGTGATTGGGTAAAAAACTCCAGTTCAGGAATTAACTGGTTGCCTTCCCGTCGGTATCCCCCAAAAATTCCCGGTAAGGCGATCGCGGCATAGCCCGCCGTCAGCAAGCAACCGGCCTTTTTTTCGCCTTCGGTTAACACCACGGGAACATTATTTTTCCAAACCCAATGCCAAAATCCGAGCTTCAGATCAGCTTTCGCAATGGCAATGCTCGATCGATCCGCAACCCTTTGCCAAACCTTAAACGGAACTTCCAATAACGTTAAACGACTGGAACCTTTGCCCAAACTGGGACTGAGGTATTTAGCCGGTTGTCCCTTTTCTCGATCGATCACTGGCGTATCGGCATCGGGTTTAAAGCGTCCCCACTGCATTTTTTGCCAGCCGTTCAGCGGATCAACGCCACTGACCCACCAGCCGCGTAGGTTAACCCGTGACTGTTGCCCAAACCGTTTTATCCCCCAGTTCAAACGTTCTGCGATGGGGTAACTCACTTCGTGGGAATAGCGATCGACGGCTGTGTCCGTCAGTGTTTCCACGTTTAATCGCACGATCGCCGGATCGACAGCGCTAGCAATCCACTCCTGTTCGTGGTCGGATGCAACGGCGCTGCCTAGGCGAGAAATCGCAGAATCCCAAGCTAAATCTCTAGAATTTGAATGCAGAAAACCGCGCGACTCTAGCCGAGAGCCGCAACTCCTGATACAATTCTTTTGCATAAGGACAGATATCCCAACGCAAATTGGGATGACAAGGTTGAACAAGTACCCCTTGGGCTAACTGTGGTAGGGAAGCGCGAGGGGTTTTGCTTTGGGAATTATTTGGGTGGTAGACCAGACAATTCCGGCAAGCGGGGAGGACAAGGTTAGTTTCAGAACAAGCTACAGAACAAGGTTCAAATGATTGAACAGGTTGTTGATTGACAAGTGGTTGATTGACAGGCTGTTGATTGACAAGTGGTTGACTTGTCGGTGATTTGACTGAGCTTGGTAAGAACTCAGCTTGGGTAGGTGGTAGCTACCCATCACGGGCAATACCGTAACACTGAAAATTTGGGATCTCAAGGGGTGATCGCAGCGGCAAGAGGGCTTGATCCGCAGGAGTTACAGTTAAGTGATCCGTAAAAGTTACAGGTAAATTGTGGACGGGAATGTTACAGGAAAGCCTGGATCACCCCAACCCTGATCGGTGAAAGTTGAACGAGAAAGTTACAGATCGCTGAATGATCCCAATGCAGATCAGTGGATCAGATCAGCCGATCTAGACGGGGGCGTTATGGGTGATAATTGGACGCGATCGTTACAGGTTTTCCCATTGCACCCGCTACAAAAACCGGATCCAAGTATCCGCTAAAGTCACAGATTTTTTTGATCAAAATATACGCAGGAGTTACGATCGTTTTCCTAGATGCAGTGTATTCTGACTACACGGAGTCACCACACCCCTAGATATGGTGTAGTGGTAAATCCGGATCCGGTTGTTCCTGCATTCCGGCTACAACCCCAAAATCCCCGCGATCGCTTGCCCCGTAATCTTTTGCTCGTTAGATCCTTCGCTAGATCATTTGCCAGATCATTCACCCATGTCTACCTCTGCATCCCATTCCCTGTGGAAAACTTCAACGGCTGCTTTTCCCGTCGATGGACAGTTGCTCATGCTATTGCCTCGGGCGGGGGCATCTTTGCGCAACCCCGATGTGCGATCGCCGATGTTTCGATCGGATCCAGATGGCTATTATTTGGAGATGCGGGTGGAGGCAGACACTACCGATAGTAGTGAAGTGGCAATTACGCGCCGAGTCCCCCTAGATAACCTGACGGAGGAGGCTTGGTACCAGCTCCAGGATGTTTATGCTCAACTGAATCTTGCGGGGTCTGGCAGCCTGGAAAAGGGCTTGAGTCAGGGTTTAACTCAAGTGGACGATCGTCGGATCCAAAGGTTGCTGAATGGTGTCATGACGTTTTTGAATCCGCGCCAGGTTGCAATTTTGCTCCATCTCTATGCCCTCGCCGCTCAGCAGGGGCAGCAGCCAACCCTAACGCTCCAGTCCAATGATTTGTTAGAAAAATTGGGCTACACCCGCACGAAGGATGGCGGATTTGCCTCGAAGTTGCGATCGCAACTACACCGGGATTTAGTCGCTCTCCATCGCACGGAATTAATGTTTTCCCACGCACCACGCAAGGGGGTGGCGAATCCCAAAATCAAGATTCAAAATATTCTGAAAATCCATGACTGGGAAGTGGGTGGTAAAGCCAAGAAATTTGATATTTTCCACGCGGCTGACTACACTTACGAATTAGCAGATTCCTATACGATCGAATTGCAATTTTTCGATGGCATTAGTCGTAGCAATGATTACCTACTGTTTCCCCATTCCTTTAACATCACACAACGCTTGGGTAACACGACGAAGAATGATTATAAAACGCGATTGTTAGTGTATTTAGCCAGTCGTATGAAATGGGATAATCCCCAGGATGGGCAATACATGATTATCTCGAAACAGTACTTGTTTAAAAATTTAGATCTCCTAGGCAGCAACAGTTCCCGCAATAATCAAATCTTCTGGCGCACGATCGAAGAATTGAAGCAGGAGCAGTATTTACTCGGTGCCCAGGAACTACCCGGTAAGCGCAAAATCAATAGCATTCAATTCCAAATCAATCCAGAAATGTTACGTTGCAGTTAGATCGCGATACAGTTAACTTTGGAATGTAATTTAGTGCAATTAGGGATCGATCGTAGTTTTGCTCAAGTTGGATTGTCAAAATCGTAGTTAACCGTAGAGCAATTCGCTATGACCTATCCCTCCGCTCAGCAATTATCCTTTGGGCAATTCGTGACTCAGTACGCTGAAGATTTGTACTATGAACTTGCTGACGGGAAATTGATCAGTATGGAACTCACTGGCCCCCATGAAACGGTTGGTGGAAAGCTAGCAACTTGCATTGGAATCGCGATCGCCCAGGCTCAACACCCTTGGTTTATTCCGCGCACTTGTCTTATCCGTCCCTTTGCAGAGGTGGCAACGGCCCGTCGCCCAGATATTGTGGTTCTTGATGAAACGGCACTGCCCAGCGAACCCCTCTGGCAACAACAGCCCGTCATCACCCTAGGTCGATCGATCAAACTAGTTGTGGAAGTAGTCAGTACCAACTGGGAAACGGACTACGCCCGTAAAGTGGAGGAATATGCCATGCTAGGCATTCCTGAATATTGGATTGTAGACTACCGGGGATTGGGTGGGGTTGCCTTTATTGGCAAACCTAAGCAACCGACTTTTACTGTCTGTCAGCTCCAAGGGGATGATTATGAGTTCCATCAATATCGGCTAGGAGAATGGATTCAATCCCCACTTTTACCCAACCTGCACCTTCGGTTGGACGATATTCTGCCCCGTTGAAATCCTGGTCTGAGAGATCCTAGTTCGCTCTTGCCCCCACTCTAATCGTTCTTATCTCAGTCATTCATCCGGCGAATATTCATGCAGCACCATTCGCCCCGTTTCCACAGCGCTGCCACAAACCAGCCATTGCCTTCCAGCGCATCCGCCACGGCCTTCGCTTGCTCCAGTAAAATGCCGCTGAGGATGCCCCAGGTTTCTTGCTTGACGATCGGCGTCCACTGGGGAATCAGTTCCACAATCACATGGGCGAGAATGTTACAAACAATGCCGTCAACGGGCTCTGGCACCATGTTGACTAGGGTTTCCACACTCCCTTCCGCCACGGATAAGCGGTTAGGATCCATTTGATTTAATTCAATATTTTCTAAGGTTGCCTTGACCGCGAGTGGATCCGTATCGACGGCATAGGCTTTCTTCGCGCCCATGAGTAGAGCACCCACGGAGAGAATTCCGGATCCACAGCCAATATCTGCAATAACAATCTTTTCGGGCTCTTCCGCCAAGCGCATTTCCAACGCTTCCAAACAAAGCTGCGTTGTGGCATGGTCTCCGGTGCCAAAGGCCACACCGGGTTCTAATTTCAGAATGATGCGATCGGTGTGTTCTGGCAGCGGTAACCAAGCTGGATGGATCAAAAGGCGATCGCCGATCTCCTGGGGTTGCCAATAGGCTTTCCAACTGCTGGCCCAATCTTCCTCGTCAATCAGGCTCCACCGCACAACGGGATGGGGCTGCTCCAGGCACAGCGCATCCTGGCGAATTTGCATGGCCAAGGCAGAGAGATCGAGGACATGGGCTTGAACCTGGGGTAAATAGCCAGAAACGACGGAAGAGGTTCCCATCCGTTGGCTTGAGGTGCCCTTACAACCAAATTCCTCCAAGCGCCAACACATTCCTTCTTCCAGGGGAATGGTGCACAAAACTTGAATTTCCCACCAACTATTTGCCATGGTTTGCCAGAGTTCCTAAATTTTGAGGAGAAAGGTCTGAGTTTTGAGTTTTGAAGTCCGGTTGTAGCGTCCCGGCAGTTAGCAAGCATCACCCAAAACTCAGGCTTTACTAGCTCAAAACGGTCGATCTCGGTTGATGTCCGATCGGTCATGCTGCGAAGCTAGCTGGGCAATCATGACCGATCGGGACAGGCGCTAGAGCGTCACAGTGTAGGCGTCTCGAATCCCCGAAATCCGTTTGATTTCCTCAACGGTATTCTCCGGCAGGGGATCATCCACCATCAGCACCATGACTGCATCACCCCGGACGATCTTCCGGCCCACTTGCATACTGGCGATATTGACATTCAGATCGCCCAACAGGGAGCCAATCCGGCCAATAATCCCAGGCATGTCGCGGTGCAGGGTGAACAGCATGTACTTGTTCGGCGGCACGTTGACCGGGAACTCATCAATGCTGATGACCCGCATTTCGCCATCCCCTAGCAGAGCCCCACTGACGGAATGCTCACCCAGGGCTCCTTTGGCCGTCAGCATCAGCGATCCGGAGTAATCCTTCACGGAAGCATCGCGCGTTTCAATCACATGGATGCCGCGCTCCTTGGCTTCGATGCTGGCGTTGACGTAGTTCACCCGCTCCTGCAAGGCATGGGACAGTAAGCCTTTTAGGGCTGCAATGACGATCGGTTGGCTTTGGTTCGTAGCTAGTTCGCCCCGCAGGCCGATGTTGAGGGAATCGATCCGACCTCCGGCCAATTGGCTGACCAGGTTGCCCAGGGTTTCGGCCAGTTGCAGGTAAGGCTTCAGCGCTTCCAACACATCCGGACGCAGACCGGGGATATTCACCGCCGATCGCGCGGGCAGTCCCAGCAACACATCCCGGATTTGCTCCGCAACGTCGATCGCCACATTCACCTGAGCCTCTTCCGTGGAAGCGCCCAAGTGGGGAGTCAGCACGAGATCTTTACCCAAGGCGCGCAGGGGCGATTCTCCCAGGGGCTCCGCGTCAAATACGTCCAGAGCGGCCCCGGCAATGCGACCTTCTTCTAGGGCTTTGGCCAGGGCAGCCTCGTTGATAATGCCCCCGCGAGCGCAGTTGATGATCCGTACCGTCGGCTTCATCTTGGCGATCGAGGTTTCATCGATCAAGTTGGCGGTTTCCGAGGTTTTGGGAATGTGCAGGGTAATGTAATCTGCCTCGCGCAGGAGGGTATCCAATTCCACGAGCTTACAGCCCAGTTGTTCGGCCCGTTCTTTGGAGATAAACGGGTCATAGGCCAGGATCGTCATGCCCATGGCTTTGGCAACGGTGGCAACGTGGGCACCGATCTTGCCTAGCCCCACGACCCCGAGAATTTTTTTATAGACTTCGACGCCCGTAAAGCTTTTGCGATCCCACTTCCCGGCCTTCATCGACTCATTGGCCGCCGGAATGTAGCGGGATAGGGACATCATCATCGCCAGAGTATGCTCGGCGGCGGCGATCGTGTTTCCTTCCGGCGAGTTGACGACCACAATCCCTTTGCGGGTGGCAGCGGGGACATCTACGTTATCAACCCCAACCCCTGCACGGCCAATGATTTTGAGGTTACTGCCCGCTTCGATAACGTCCTTAGTCACTCGCGTTCCAGACCGGATCATTAGCGCATCATACTCGCCAATGACTTTCACTAATTCCTCAGCAGACAGGCTGGTGTTGACGTCTACTTGGGCAACCTGGGACAGAATATCAATCCCGACCTGATCAATGGGATCAGAAACAAGAACCTTTGGCATAATCGCGGTGCTGCTAAGAGAACGCTGAAAACCTAATCTAATGGGCGATCGGCAGCGATCGTAAATGATTAGAAATTCCTCAGTAGGTTATTCTAAGGCATTGCGGCAACGGCCTTGGGAGAATTGACTAGAAGTTTTTGGGATTCCCCAAGCCGATAGAATGACTCTGGACAGATTCCCTGGGTTTAGCCCGGTTGGGATCCCCAGTTATCCAGGTCATTTTTGGTAATTTATGTCTGAACCAACTTCGCAATCCTCCACTAAGGGCGCAGACGCGATCGATGTCGCGATCGCCAATGGCATCGACTTTGACGGTTCGCCCATTCCTGCGGAAAAGCTCGATCTTTATCACAAGGTCATGGCTTTGGAGGCTGGACGGCAACGGAGCGGCGTTTCCAACACCATGCGTTCCCGGATTGTCCGCATCGGAGCCAAGCACATTCCCCAGGATGAGCTGAATCAAATGTTGGAAACGGCTGGATTTGCCACCCTCAAGGAAAAAGAAGTCGCCTTTTTCTACGGCGGCAAATAGTTGTAACCCAGTCGTTGCAAATGCTGTAGGCCGTTCTAAGTGATCCCGTGAAGAGCTAGGCGGGATATGCTTCCCGCTGCTCTTGCGATCGTGAGGATCTCCCAGAAACCCGCAGTCATTCTCGCTATCTTACAGGTACAAATGTTCGTTGTTGGCTAGGATTTTCCCGATCGCTTCATTACAATGGGGATAGTCAGTAGGCATATTCAGCAGCGATATTCAGCGAATTCTTGAAAACGAGTTCTCAAGCTAAGGGAGCGATCGCCATGGTTGCCAGTCGTCAGATCGACTACATCTCTCCAGAAGACTATCTAAAAGGCGAGCAACAGAGTCTCATTAAGCATGAATACGTCGATGGCGAGGTTTACGCCATGGCAGGGGCTAGTGATGCCCACGAAACGATCGGAGTTAATATTCCTATCTTGCTGATTCCCCATATGCGTAAACAGGGCTGTCGAGGCTATGGGGCAAACATGAAAACCCATGTGGCTCAACGCAACACCTATTACTACGCCGACTTTATCGTGACCTGCGATCCCCGCGATCGCGAAACAGATTATTTCAAGGCTCACCCGAAATTGGTGGTCGAAATTCTGTCCCCATCCACAGAAGCCTACGATTTTCCTTTGGAAACGCTACGCGATACGGGTAAGAAGTTTGAAACCTATCGGGAATTAGACTCTCTGGAAGAATATGTCTTGATTTCCCAGGATCGGGTGCTGGTGGAAATTTTTCGGCGCAATGCCCAGAATCGCTGGGAACTCTACACTTTCCAGGGAAAGGATGAATTGGAACTGGCTAGCATTGACTTTCGTTGCCCGGTGACGGCTCTTTATGAAGATGTGATTTTTCCGCCCCCTGCCCCGGAACCGCCCGGATCCAACCTGCAAACCCCTTGACTACCCCAGCGACCTCTGCATGAGTCTCCCCCTCGCCTACGCTGACCTTTGCGCCGCTGCCGATCGCCTTGCTGGAGTGGCCCATCGCACACCCGTTCTGACCTCTCAGCAGATCGATCGCCGCACGGGAGCCACCGTTTTTTTCAAGTGTGAAAATTTCCAGCGGACGGGATCCTTTAAATTTCGCGGTGCTTACAATGCCCTCGCCAGCTTAGATCCCACCCAACGGCAAGCAGGGGTGATCGCCTATTCCTCCGGTAACCATGGCCAAGCCTTAGCACTGGCGGGACAACTGCTGCAAACGCCCGTCACGATCGTCATGCCCAGTGATGCCCCAACGGTGAAGCAATCCGCCACCCAGGACTATGGTGCGGAGGTGATTCTCTACGATCGGGCCACCCAAAGCCGCGAAGCCGTCACCCAAGAACTGGCGGAAACTCGCGGTCTAACCCTGATCCCGCCCTTTGACTACATTCCCACCATGGCTGGCCAAGGCACCGCTGCCCAGGAATTAATCCAAGAAGTGGGCGATCTCGATTTTATGTTGGTCTGTGTAGGCGGAGGGGGGCTGATTTCCGGCTGCGCGATCGCCACCAAACATCTGTTACCCCACTGCCAAGTCATTGGTGTCGAACCTAAGTTGGCCGACGATGCCACCCGATCGTTTCAAACGGGAAAACTGCAACGGATTGAACAGTCCAACACGATCGCCGATGGAGCCAGAACGCCTAGCTTGGGGCAACTGACCTTTCCGATCGTCCTAGAACTTGTGGATGACATGGTGACGGTCAGCGATGCCGCGATCGCCCGATCGATGATCTACCTCTGGGAACGGCTGAAAATCGTCGTGGAACCGACCGGAGCCTTAGCCGCGACTGCGATCCTAGAAGGCGTCATCTCCCAACCCGGTGCCCGCATCGGGGTCATTGTGAGTGGCGGCAACTTGGACGTTCAGCAAGTCCCCAAATACCTGGCAAAAGCTACACCAAAAGAGCGGAAATCAACCAAACTTCCGCTCACCTGGGAACTTTCTTGAAATTGAATCGCCTTCAACCGAATTGCTTACGCTTCAACCCGAGGCAGACCCATACTGTAGTTGAGAGCCCGAGTGTTCAAGTTGTAGGAAATTTTTCCCTTGAGCAGCAAGTCTCGAACGAGATGTTCTAAATCGGAGCCAATCTTGCGCAGGTTGTAGTCCGTCAACTCTTCCCCGCTGTAGGATTCGACTAACCCATCAAACTTTTGGTACACCTGCTGGAGGGCATCATCGTTCCAAATGAATTCATTATCGGGATCAATATCCAGCGTTAAGACATTCTCACTGGGAATCAGCTCGTTGTCTTCAACTGAAGCCGTGAAGATGTGGATATGGCGCGTCGTGGATTTGAGCATCGTCATAGGGCTGAATTCCGTCAAACTAGAAAATTGACCTCTTGGTTATTGTAGTGCGATCGTCGATCGGATTTACTCCCATCAACCATTCCCATTTCTAATGTCTACAATTTTCTAGTGTCTAGGATCTGTCCGAGCCCGGAATGATCGAGTCCTCGATTGTGGTTGCAATTTATGAGGGTGTGTACTTGCAGGGTGTGTACTTGCAGGGTGTGTACTTGCAGGATTTGCGCTTGTAGGGTTTTCAGTTTAGGGTTTGCACTTTTTGTTCTGGCTGAGTTTGAGTACCATGCAATTTCTAAAGCTTCTATTCATCCGTCATGCAGAATCTACAGGCAATATTGAACGCCGTATGCAGGGACAAGGGGAATACCCGTTAACTAAGCATGGCAAACATCAGGCCGAAAAATTGGGTCAGGCATTGCTGAAAGAAGGTTGGATCCCCACCCATGTCTACAGTAGCCCGCTGCGCCGTACTCTGCAAACCACCAAGCTAGCCCTTGCGCCGTTTCAAAGTCATCCCCCCGCCTACATTAGCGATCTCACCAATGCCCCCAGTACTTCGGATGTGGATGCGGAGCCAGTCATCATTACTTATATGGATGACTTGAAGGAGTTTCACAATGGCATCTTTCAAGGACTGACCTGGTCTGAGGCGCGCATTCGTTATCCTGACCTGTGCCACAAGTTGGAATCTACTCCTGATTGGATCCCGGTGCCCGAAGCGGAAACCTTACAGGAAATTCGCGATCGTGCCCATCGCTTCATCCAAAAAATTCTGACGCGCCATAGAAATGGCGATCGCCTCTGGATTGTTACCCACAGCGGATTTCTACCCCATTTAATTGCGGAAGTATTGGGGGTCGATCGCAGTTGGCGCATTTCCTCCCACAACACGGCCATGTTTGAGTTCTGGATCGACCACGATCGCTGGCACCTTGACAATGAAAATCGCTATAACACCGACCTTTGGCAAATTCGACGATTCAATGACTACCGCCACCTTACAGAGAATCCCTAATTGCTTTTTCTCAACAGCGGGGCGATCGGGCACCCACTCATTCTCAGCCGATTTTTCTACAGCCGTTTTGATCCCTAGCGGGTATGATGAACACTAAATTCCGTTGCTCGGAACTCGATCGTCAGGTTTTTCTTTCTTGTTGCTCTAGAAAGTCCCGCCCTAATGTCTACCACCGTGAACCCAGCCAACGATATTCGGAAACAAGCCCACCAAGGTAGCGTTGCTGCCATCATTCAAGTTCTGAATGATGAATTGGCAGATTTAGGGGTTCGGACTCGTGCGGTGTTTGATAATCGGGTGTTGCAGTTGCTCTGTGAAGCGGAAACGGAAGAGCAACTCTCGGTGGAAGTGCTGCCCCAGCGGGTTAAAACGATTTTAGAAGAGATTTCTCCCCGCAGTATTCGCCGCGTGAATATCAACAGCCGCATTGTAAGAGAGCAACAGCTGCTGTGGTTGGATGAAATTAATCGCGATCCGGATAGTCAAGTGTTGTGGTCTAAGGAAATCACGTTGGCTCGGCAAAATGTCATCAAGTATTTCTTTGAGGATGTGCAAGCATCTCTCTCTGGCCCATCCACCAGTTTCCACAGTCACTCGCCTCGACAACAGCGCGAAAAACAACAATTTTGGCGCGGAACGGTGAGTGGGTTGGGGCTGAGCGTTTTGCTGTTATTGCTCGGAGGGGGACTTTTCTATTGGCTCAAAGGTGCCTCCAACGAAACAGTTGCGACCAATTCCACCACGAGTTCTACCAATGCTTCTCCGGTTGCAGTTGCGCCCAGCCCCGCCACAACCAATGCTTCCACCGCAGTCGTGAAGACGGCGACCTCTCCAGTGGCCAATCCCGGCAATTCCGCGATCGCTGATCCGTTTGCGGCTGCGGTGCGGTTGGCCGAAGAAGCATCCACTGAGGGCACGAAGGCGCAGGCTCCTGGGGAATGGCAAGCGATCGCGGACAAGTGGGGTAAAGCTTCGGAGTTAATGGCCCAAGTTCCCACTAGCGATAAACGGTACAGTGTGGCGCAGGATCGGACAGGTCGTTATAAAAACAATCAAACGGCAGCTCTCCAGAAAGCCCGTTAATGCTCCGTGATTGCAGAATCCGCCTAATCCACGCTGCGACTGCGTTTGCGGATCCCATTGGCGGTCGATCGCGGATCTGGGGTTGATCTAGGGTCGGTCGATCGGGCTGTCGGGATCGCGACCGGGGCATCTTGGAGTAATCTGGCTGCTTGGTGATGCTGCTGAAAATACTTCTGCCATTCATTCGGGGCATCCATGGTTTCGCCCCCATGCTGGGTATGCCGTTTGCGGACTTGGCAGAGCACGGGGGTATTCACACAAGCTCCGGACACAATCACCTGCCCCTTGGTTAAAGCAGGCAGCTCCTTCAATAAATCGCGCCCCGCCGCCTCGACGCCATATTTCAAACTATCTTGATCGACTGGATTGATGATGCGCATGATGAATTGGCTCATGCATTGGGACAGCACATCGGAATCAATTTTGCCAGGACGTTGGGTAATCAATCCCACCCCAAGGCCAAACTTTCTGCCCTCACTCAGGATAGTTCGTAGAATCATTTTGCAGCGGGAGGGCTCGTGGGCCGGAGCGAAGCGGTGGGCTTCTTCCAGCAGGATAAAGACTGGGTAGGGTAAATAGTTTTCATCGCCCCGATCGACCAATTGCCGATGGGTATTCATGCGGGCTTGATTGGTTTGGCGCAAAACGGCTGCGCAGATGACTTGCTGCTCTTCTTGACTAATTTCATTCATTTGCAGCACCGTGACTTGGCCGGGACGAAATAGATCGCGGGGAGCCACGGAATGTTCAAAGGTATGGAAATACTTCGATCGCTCCAACGCTTCCAGCTTCCACTCCAATGCGGGGGCCGAAGATCCCTTTTTCTCATTGCCCTCATCATCCATTTGGGTATCGGCTTCATTCACCGCTGCGATCAAATCCTGGACGCCCCATCGGAATTCCCCTTTTCGATGTTTGCCCAGGATCCGGAAGGCTTTGTTTAAGATCGCCTGCTGCCGTTCAGTCATTCCGGGCAACAGTGTCAATAAATCGTAGTAATCCAGCGAGGACATGCGAATCCGAATATCCTCGGGGGTCAGAACTTTGACCTCGGGTTGATAGCCATCCTCTCCCCGAAATTTCTCATGGGTTTGCAACTCCTGCAACGTGCCATATTCTCCATGGGGATCAAAAATCAAGACCGCTGCCCGGTTATTCGGGGCCAGTAGCTCTTCAATCAAGACTCCCGCTGTGTAAGATTTACCGGATCCCGTGCCCGCCAGAATGGCCATATGGGTACTGACCAATTCTTTGACATCGAGGGCGATTTGGACCGCTCCTTGGTCGCGGAGTAAAATAGAGCCGATCAGGGCGGCCCCCGTTTCTCCAGGCTGCTTTTTATTCAGAATCCCCTGGAGCATGGCATCATCGGCCAGAAATACTTTGGCTCCGGGATTGGGAGATCGCCGAGGGTTCATAAAGCCCAAGCCTTTTTGGAAGTGCCCAATCACATCCACGCTGACTTGATAAATCTCTGGATTCTTTTCAGTAAATCCGACTAAGGCCGCGATCGCCTGGGGACTAATTTCCGTGTCGGCAAAGAGGCGATCGGGTAAATGCTCAATCAGCCGCAGTTCCGAAATCTTGCCTAAAATTTGCAGGTTTTTTTCTACGTCCTGTACCTGATAGTAAACATACTCGCCGATTTTGACATGGCGGTTGTTCGAAGTAATGAAAACGTATTGGTTCCCGTTTTCACCGGGGCCTTTCACCGTCCCCACCACAGCTGCTGCGGAAAAATCAGGCCCAGAAGTCATGACTACCTGCTAGGGATTACCAACAAACTTATTTCGTTCAAGTGTACTATACTAACCGATCGATGGGATTCCAACCCAATTTATGTCAGCTTGAGATTCAGCGTGATGTCAGCCAATAACCCATAGCCCCGCCATTGAGCCCCGCTATTCTGATTCTGTATTCCGATTTTGTGTATCTTTAAGGACGTCCCTGACATATTCGGTTGTCAGCCTCAGTTGTCAGCTTCAGTCGTCAGCTTCATTGAAGATCTACGCTGTTTGGGTGATCATTCACCACCGTTCTAGAGCCAGACAACCCACGATTGAATTGGATCGTAGAGATTTAATTCAGAATTGTGGAATCGTAGGGAAATTACGGATACAGTCTACGATGTCACACTGTAATCTGAAAGATATTCATTGCTAATTTGCTGTTGATGTGAGGGTGCCACAGTACACCATCAAGGATCCTGAAAATTTTCAGGATCAGCGAAAAGGGTACAAGCCAAGTGGTTGACCTCCAGGCCCAGAGATACAATGCAACTAAACGTGTCGCGGTCTAAGTTAGGAGCACAGAAACCTATGGGGCGGATGGATGGCTTAACCAAGTCCCAAGGAGGTGAATGCCTCCTCACATCAGACTGTCCCTTGCCTCCCCCAGTCAGTCATCATTCCGATCGTACCGCTATGTTGGAGTCCTCGTCCCAAGTCGCCAATCTCCAGCACCAGGTTCAGCGCCAGGCATCCTACCAAAGATTAATTCGGCAGCTTACCTTTGCAATTCGTGGGTCAGTGGACTTACCCTTGGTTTCCCAGATTGCCCTTGAGGGAGCCACCGAAGCGCTCCACGCATCCCGTGCAACCATTCTACGGCTCAAGTTTTGGGATCCTCGCCACTTGATGCGATCGCCCGATCGCATTCCCAAAGCTCGGGTCATTATTGAAGGCTTCTACCCAACCCCCTCTGCGTCTGCTCTCGATGCCTCTTTGGAGATGGCAGAGGCTCAGCCCCAACCCCAGCCCCTGAGCCAGTCTTTTTGGGTTTCGGACTGCCACCTGTTTCAGTACGCCATGGGGCAGGGGGCTCAAACCTTAATTTTTAACAATGCTCAGGATTTTGCAGTCTGTCGATCGGTGATCAATCGGAGCTCAGAACAGAAGGATGCGGATCCAGCTAATCCGGACATGCCTGAGTCATCTTTGACCCTTGCTCCCCTGCTTCAGCCGGAGGAGATGCCTGCATTGCTGTTTGTACCGTTGGAGAGTAAGAACAAGCTTTTAGGCTTCTTGGCGATCCAGCACAATCAACCTCGGGCTTGGCAAGCAGATGAAATTGAGTTGGCAGAGTTGGTGGCTGCTCAGCTGAGTGCTGCCATTATCCAAACGGAAACCTTGCGCCAGGTAGAATCTTTGGTGGAGGAGCGGACTGCGCAACTGCAACAAAGTCTAGAACTTCAAGCCAAGTTGTATGAAATTACCCGTAAGCAGATTGAAAAATTACGGGAAATGAATCAGCGCATGGATGAGTTCCTCAGTACGCTCAGCCATGAACTGCGCACGCCCTTAACCAGTATGATGTTGGCGATTCGCATGTTGCGGGAAGCGAACCTGTCGCCGGAACGTCGTTTGCAATACCTAAATATTTTGGAGCAGCAGTGTGCCCAAGAAACGAGCTTGATCAATGATCTGCTGGCGCTGCAAGAACTGGAGAGCAAGCAGGTGGCCATGCAGATGCAGGCCGTGGACTTGCAACGCACGATCGAAGACGTGAGTCATTCCTTCGATCAACGGTGGGCGCTCAAAGGACTAGTTTTAGAAGTCACCATGCCCCCCGAAGTGCCTTCGTTGTTTACCGATGCAGCGAGTCTGAGCCGTATTCTCTTGGAACTGTTGACCAATGCGGGTAAGTATTCCGACCCCAATACGACGATTCAACTCCAAGTCAGTACAACCCCCGATCGCAAGCTGTTGCTCACCCTTTCCAATATTGGTCAGGGCATTTCCCCGGAAGAACTGCCCCATATTTTTGATAAATTCCGCCGCTGTCAAGGCATGACCCAGAATGCTGTGCCTGGAACCGGATTAGGGCTGGCCTTGGTGAAGAGTTTGGTGCAGCACTTGAACGGCACGATTACGGCAGCTAGCAATCCGCGATCGGATAGCCAATCCTATGAAACAAGCTTTGTTGTGACCCTTCCCCAAAGTCCAGATTTGCCGAAAGCTTAGGTCCTCGCCCTCTCTTGATCTCCATTGATAGAGAAGCCTCTATCAATGGAGATTCACTTGTTGATGTGAGGTTCGGAATTTGAAGCGGAGAGCGTGAATTCCCTAATGAATCTAGTTTTCATGAATCCAGGATCAGGAATTGTGCTTAGGGGTTTCCAAAATTCGTGGGGCAGACTAGGTATAATAAGCCGAGACCTATGCTAGTAACCTCAACTCCCCCCAAATCTCTACGTTGGCAACGCCCACGCTATTCGCCCGTCGCTCGACAGATGGACGTCTCAGTTTCTGCTGCCAAGTTAGGGGTTTGCCTATGGATGGATAGTAAAGGGCTGCGCCGCTCCAGTGCCGCCCGTCGCCAAACGGCAGAGTGGATGGTGCAAACCTTTTTGGACTTGGGGCCAACGTTTATTAAGATTGGGCAGGCCCTATCTACCCGGGCCGATCTGTTGCCGATGGAGTATGTCAAAGCCCTAACTCGGCTACAGGATCAGGTGCCCCAATTTCCGGTAGAGCAGGCGATCGCCATTATTGAAGAAGAATTGGGCAGTCCCCTCCAGACGCTGTATCAGGAATTCGATCGGGAGCCGATTGCTGCTGCCAGCTTGGGGCAAGTCCATCGCGCTCGTTTGCACAGTGGGGAAGAAGTGGTCGTTAAAGTCCAACGTCCAGGGCTGGAGCGACTATTTGATTTGGATTTCCAGGTTCTCAAACGTGTCATTCATTGGATCAAACGCTTTCTGCCAGGGTCTCACTATTACGACCTCGATGCGATTTATCAAGAATTTTCCGATATTCTCTACAAAGAAATTGACTATGTGCGAGAAGCAATGAATGCCGATCGCTTCCGCCGGAATTTCCTAGATCATCCCTATATTGCAGTCCCCAAGGTCTATCCGCGCTTTACCACGTCGCGGGTGCTGACGATGGAGTATATGCCCGGAATCAAGGTGAACGATCGGGCTCGTTTGGAAGCGGCTGGTATTAATCCTAAGGATATTAACCACATTGGAATTTGTGCTTACTTAAAGCAATTATTACAAGATGGGTTTTTTCAAGCGGATCCCCATCCCGGCAATATGGCCGTCAGTATGGATGGCAAACTAATTTTCTATGATTTCGGCATGATGGCAGAGGTGCAACCCATCAACCGCAACCAGATGGTTGAAACCTTTTTTGCCGTTCTGAAAAAGGATACCGATCAAGTGATCGAGACCTTGACGGATATGGGTTTAATCGAACCGATGTCCGACATGACTCCCGTTCACCGAATTATCAAGTTTCTCCTGGAACGCTTTACGGAAAAGCCCGTGGAAATTCAGGCGTTCAAGAGTCTGCGCAATGAGCTTTACAGTCTGTTTGAGCAACAGCCTTTTCGTCTGCCCGCTCGGATGACCTTCATTATCAAAGCGTTGACCACCTTGGATGGAGTGGCTCGGGACTTGGATCCGCAGTATAACTTGCTGGCGGCAGCGAAACCTTTTGTCAAGAGCTTGGCGACCTCGACGGTGCAAAATCAAGGACGCGGCATGGGCGAACTGGTGAAACAGGCGAAAGGATATCTGGCCTATCAGCTTAAAAAGCCGAATCCCACCGAAGTGGCGATCGCCCGTCTGGAGGAACGCCTCGCCCAAGGGGAATTGGAAGTGCGGGTGCGATCGGTGGAAAGCGATCGGGCACTGAAAACGCTTAACCTGTCTATCAAAGCCTTACTCTACGCTTGTATTGCTGGGTTCTCGGGGCTCATTGGTGCAGTGTTGTTACTGGCTGCCTATAAGGGAGGCGCGATCGCAGCGTTTGTCATTGCCGGAGTCGCGGGATTGATTTTACTGAAGGCGCTTCTGAAGCTTGCTGTGCGGGAAAAACTCGATAAGCTGATGGGGTCATAGTCAAGGCATTGAAGAAGATTATTGAAGAGTCAGCTTCGACGGCGGCTTAACCAAATTCCCCGCAACCCGACCGCTTTGGCAGCGCGGTAGTCTTCCTCTAAGCTATCCCCGACATGCCATGCTTCCTCGGGCCGACAGACATGTTTGCCCAGGGCGACTTGAAAGATTTTTGGATCCGGCTTGGCAGCGCCGACTTCCGTGGAAATGGTTACGGATTGGAAATACTGCGCTAAATTGAGCGATCGTAGGACGGCATAGATTCGCGAATCGAAATTCGACAAGATTCCTAACGGAATGCCCCGATCGTGCATTTGCTTCAGAGTGGCAACCGTATCGGGATAAAGCTCCCAAGGTTCCGCCGTTGCAAAGTGGGTAAATAACTCGGAAAAAAAGCGATCGAAGTCTTCAAACTGCGGCAAGATCCGCGCCCCATCAAACGTCGTTCGAACCACCTGCTTCCACCAGTCATATTCTAAAACGGGGATTTCTGAAGGTGATACGTTGGGAAACGCTGGCGAACCAGCCTGCTTAAATGCTGGGAAAAACGCTGCATCTAACGTTTGAGATGGTACTTCCACACCATAGCGGAGAGCAATTTTGGCATAACTAGATCCAACACTACCGCGCACTCCAAATAGCGTGCCAACGGCATCAAAAAAAATGACTTTCGGCGTTTCCATCGTTCTAGCTTCGATCGAGTTGACTGGCTTTCACTACCCTCTAAACTAGCGCAGCAACTCTACCAGGGGGCGCGTGATCCAGCTCATGCCGACCTTCAACTGATGTTCTAGGGTGGGCATCCGGAAGAGATAAATCATCCGCCGTGCCACATGGGCCGGGAAGCCGCTGAGTTGCAGCCCTAATCCTGCCAGCGCAGCTTCATCTGTCCCCAAGGTCAGCATTTCGCCCAAATGCTGATACTTAAAGGGCAATAGGGGCCGATGGGTCAGCGACGCCCAAAGGTTCCAGCCTGCATAGTCCGCCTGTTGAAAAGCGGCTTGGGCTGTGGCCGGAACAAATTGACCATCGGCATCTACCCCCGAGGCTAAATCCCCCAGGGCAAAAATTTCGGGATGATCGACCACCTGCAACGTGGGTGAAATTTTCACCTGTCCCCGATCGGTTTTCGGTAGGGGCAAGTCCCGAATGATCGGAGCAACGCGCGTTCCCACAGTCCACAGGACAATGTCCACGGGGAGGGTATCCATTTGCCCCTTGTAGCTCAAGGTGAGTTCGTCTGCGGTAATGCTTGCGATCGTTGTCTCTAGATCGACCCAGACCCCACGATCACTTAACGCTTTTTCGGCCACTTGGCGATTGAAGGGCGGCGAATTGCGCAAAATCCGATCGGCCATTTCCACAATTCGGATCCGTCCCCGATCCCCTAGTCGCGCTGCTAGCTGACAGGCCAGCTCGATGCCGCTGTAACCGGCCCCCGCGATCGCGACTCGAATTTTGTCCCGATCGGAGTTTTCCAGCCGTTGCAGCCGACTTTCTAGCTGATAGGCATCCTCCAGCGTCCGGAAGGGCAAGGCATAATCCTGAACCCCAGGTGCTAAATCCATGGGCGTTTCGCCTCCCATCGCTAGGACCAGGCGATCGTAGGTCAGCGATTCCCCCGTGGATAGCTGAACGCGCCGATCGGGTAACTGAATGGTTTCTACCGATGCTTGAATGAAATGGATCCCAGTATCGGCTAACAGCTCGACATAGGTGGGTGCAATTTCCCAGGCTTGCAATTCTCCCGTCAGCAATTCGTAGAGCAGCGGCATGAAAATGAAGCGATCGCGCTGATCCACCAAAATAATTTCTGGTTTAGAATGACCGACCCAGGGCAGTTGACTCAACCGCAACGCCGTATATAGGCCACCAAATCCGCCACCCAGAATGCAAATCCGAGACATAATCCAACCTTGAGGATTGCTATATTGCCAATTGTAAAGGGGATTCGTCCAGGGTGGGGTGGGATTGACCGTTTAGTACGAAGATGGGAAAGTCCTTTGCCAACCCTGACCTGTGATTGCGATTTATCCTGGAAGTTTCGATCCCGTGACGTTAGGACATCTTGACATTATTACCCGTGGATCCCGGTTATTCGATCGGGTGATTGTGGCGATCGCCCGTAATCCAAGCAAGGTACCGCTCTTTCCCGTCGAAGCCCGTCTTGAGCAACTGCGGCAGGCCACCCAACACCTGACCAACGTTGAGGTGGATAGCTTTGAAGGGCTGACGGTAACCTATGCCCAGGCCCGCCAAGCATCTGTCCTGATCCGAGGGCTGCGAGCTATCTCTGACTTTGAGATGGAGCTCCAGATGGCTCACACCAACAAAACCCTATCGGATTCGATCGAAACAGTTTTCTTAGTCACCTCAAATGAATATAGTTTTCTAAGCAGTAGTGTGGTGCGGGAGATTGCCAAGCTTGGTGGCCCCGTTGACCACTTAGTGCCCAAACACGTTGCCCTGGATCTTCACCGATGCTACGCCAAAACCCATCCGGCCCTGAAGGACGACACGATCGAGGATCCCAAAACCTCGACATCCAGCAAGAATTGAATCGTTTGGAGGAAATGCTACTGGATAGCCCCCGTCTCCCGCTGCCGTTGAGTCGTCGCACGATGGTAGATGAGGATGCTTTTTTAGATCAACTGGATCTCGTCCGCCTCAGTTTGCCGGAAGCCTTCCAGCTGGCGGAAGAAGTGGTGCGACAGAAGGACGAAATTTTAGTTCAAGCGGAACAGTATGCCCAGGAGATTATCGAAACTGCGGAGCAGCGAGCAGCCCAAATTTTGAATGAAACCGGGATTCTCCGGCAGGCAGAGTATGAAGCCCAGCAACTCCAGATGAAGGTGCAGCAGGAGTGTGAAGCTGCCCAGCAACAGGTCTTAGCAGAAATTGAGCAAACTCGACGACAGGCCCAACGAGAGTTAGAAGGGATGCAGCAGCGAGCCTTGGAGGAGGCAGAGGAAGTTCAGCGGGGGGCTGATGAATATGCAGATAAGGTGCTGCGAGACATGGAAGCACAGATGAGTGAGATGTTGCGAATTGTCCGCAATGGTCGTCAACAACTCAAAATCAATCAACCCGATGGTCGAGTCCCGCGCCCGCCTAGTCGATCGCCCCAAGGGAATCGCAACCGCAATTAAATCGCAACCGCAATTCAGTTGTCTTGTCTGCATGAAATCTGCAATGCATCCTGAGTTCACCCTGAGTTCACCCTGAGTGCATCAGGGGGCCTCCGTCCCTTGGCTGTGAATGTAGGTTGATGACACCCAGAGGGCTTGAACCGGGTTTCCCTTGAACCGGATTGCCCTTGAACCCGGATTGCCCTTGAACTGGGTTATTCTGGCTGGAGTCTGTCAATTGCAGCCCAGTATTGAATCCACTCCGAATCTTAAAGACTGTTATCTACTATCGACCGCGATCGTTATCAACTGTAGTTGCTATGTTTGCCAACAGGGTTGCCAATTGTTTTGCAATTGTGTGATGTATAGAGACTTTCCCTGGTATCAACCTCGAATTTCTCAATCATTAGAATGAATAGAAGTTTATCGATTATTCCCATTGGATTTTATATTCCAAATAGGCTGAAACCCTTAATCTACGGGAAATGATCGAAGACAGGTCTCCGTATTGAGTGACCTATCAGTAAAACTAAGACTCAAACTTACAAATGGAAATCATTGCATTGAGTTTAGATGTGATACATATTTAATTGAGCATTGATTTTTATAAGCGTTTCAATGCGACCTCATAGAAAAAACTCAATACTCCCAGGGCTTCTTATTTTTCTAGATTGACTTTTCAGAACCGTCACTTGGATGGTGGTCGATCGGAAGTACCCAGGTTGGGAGAGGTTGGGTAGACCCCTAAGTTTGACTGGCTGCTTTTTTAAGGTTTACTACACAGGGAGTGATGAATGGCTCACCCACTGGTTCAGTCGATTTGGCTGATTCCGATCTATACATTGATCGGCGCAAGTTTATCTGCCCTCTGGTTTCCTGGGATTACCCGACGAACAGGGCCCCGGCCCGCAGGGTATATCAATGCATTGATGACGCTGTTTGCGTTTGTCCATGCAGCGTTGACGCTGCCGATCGTCTGGGATGAACCCCCACTACATATTGTCTTGCCTTGGCTGCAAGTTGCGGGTTTAGACCTTTCCATTCCGCTGGAAATTTCGGGAACCTCGATCGCGGCGGTGGTCGTGATTACGGGCTTGAATTTGCTGTCGCAAATTTTCGCGATCGGCTATATGGAAATGGACTGGGGGTGGGCTCGGTTTTTCTCGTTGCTGGCTCTGTTTGAAGCCGGAATGAACTTTCTAGTGCTGAGCGACTCCCTCTTCTTTGGCTATATTGCCCTAGAAATTCTGACGCTGGGTACCTACTTATTAATTGGACTGTGGTTTAACCAATCCCTTGTGGTGACGGGTGCTCGCGATGCGTTTTTAACGAAGCGGGTCGGCGATCTGTTTCTGCTGATGGGGGTGGTGGCCTTGTTGCCGATCGCCGGAACTTGGAACTATTCAGAACTCGCGGTTTGGGCCAAAACTGCTGATGTTAACCCCACTGTGATTACCTTGGTAGGTCTCGCTTTGCTGGCAGGCCCCATGGGGAAATGTGCTCAGTTTCCGCTACACCTATGGTTGGATGAAGCGATGGAAGGGCCGGTGCCCGGATCGATTCTGCGGAACTCGGTCGTGGTACAGGTTGGGGTTTGGGTGCTGGTTAAGTTAGCGCCGGTGCTATCTCTGTCTCAAACGGTGCTCAATACCGCAATTATTATCGGGGCTCTGACGGCGGTGGGCGGTGCGTTGATTGCGATCGCGCAAATCGACATCAAACGGACGCTATCCTACCCCACCAGTGTTTACATGGGTTTGATTTTCATTGCAGTGGGTACGGGTGATATCCAAGCCGCGCTGTTGTTAGGGTTAACCCATGCTGTGAGTATGGCGCTCTTGGTGATGAGTACCAGTGCCGTTGTGTGGAACAGCATCACGCAGGATATTACCCAACTGGGGGGACTGTTAAGCCGTCGGCCCATCTCTGGGGGTAGCTTTGCGATCGGGGCTGCGGCAGCGATCGCGTTGCCTCCCCTCGGTGGCTTCTGGGCGCAAATGGAATTGATGAATGGCCTTTGGGCTCAGAATCCGATCGTGGCAGCCATTGTGCTGGTGGTAAATGCCCTGCTGGCCTTTAGTTACACCCGCGTATTCTGTCGAGTCTTTTTGGGTGAAGCGCAACAGATGTCCCAGCGTTCTCCAGAGATTCACTGGCCCATGGCGATTCCTATGATTTTTACGATGGGGTTTGTATTCCACTTGCCGCTGATCCTGTCCGCTGTGGATCTCTTGCCCAATTGGGCAGAACTGCAAAAAGATAATGCTCTCTTGCTGATCTGGTCTAGCATCACTGGGATTGCGATCGCTGCGGTGGTTTACCTCAGTCCCGCTGTCCAAAAACCCGTTCGGCTGCCGTGGCAGGGATTGCAAAACCTCTTTGCCTACGATTTCTACACGCCGCAACTGTACCGCAATACGATCGTGGGTGTAGTTGCCGTCGTCTCCTACATTACGGCTTGGTTCGATCAGTATCTTATTGATGGCCTAGCCAACCTCTTTGGGGTGGCCACGCTCTTCAGTGGCCAAAGTCTCAAGTACAGTACCTCCGGTCAATCTCAGTTTTATATGCTCACCATTCTCTTAGGGTTGGCGGCATTGGGTGCTTGGTTGAGCTATCCTCTGCTGTCCCACTTAAGGCTTGCGATCGGGTAAAGTCGCAGTCCCGATTGGATGGCTGCGGATGTTGTTCTACTTGTAGATTTTGTTCATTAGAGTTTGTCTATGCAGTTGCCACTCTTGAGTATGCTGGTTTGGCTGCCCGTTCTGGGAGCGGCAGTCATGGGGTTCTATCCGGGTCAACTCTCTGCGGCCCGAGCCCGCTGGGGCGCGATCGGGGTTGCTGGTGTTCTGTTTTCCCTGACCGCACTTTTATTTACCCAATTTGACCTCACCCAGGCGGGCTTCCAGATGCAGGAGTTAATGCCTTGGTTGCCTGCTTTGGGTTTGAACTATAGCTTGTCGATCGATGGTCTGTCCTTGCCATTAGTTGGGTTGGCCAATTTGCTCACCCTGATGGTGGCTTGCAATGGTGAAGTGGGGCTAAAACCCAATGAGACCCTGCAACGGCCTCGACTGTTCTACACCATGCTGCTACTGGTCAATGCAGGGGTGGTTGGTGCCTTGTTGTCCCAGAACTTATTGCTCTTTTTCCTCTTCTATGAATTGGAACTGATTCCCTTCTATCTCCTGATTGTGATTTGGGGTGGAGCTAAGCGGGAATATGCAGCCACTAAATTTCTGATTTACACTGCGCTGTCTGGCATTTTGATTTTGGCAGGGTTTCTCGCGATCGCATGGTTAACCCATAGCAGCAGCTTTGAGTATGGTGCGATCAACACCACAGAATTACCCACGACCATTCAACTCGTTTTATTGGTGGTATTGCTCCTAGGATTTGGTATCAAGATTCCCTTGGTTCCCCTCCATTCCTGGTTGCCGGATGCCTACGTGGAATCGTCTGCGCCGGTTGCCATGCTCCTAGGGGGTATTCTGTCTAAATTGGGAACCTATGGTCTGGTGCGCTTTGCGGTGGGACTGTTCCCAGAAACCTGGGCGTCTGTGGCTCCTGTGATGTCGGCGATCGCCGCTGCCTCTATTCTCTACGGTGGCTTCGCGGCCATTGCCCAGAAGGATATTAAGCGCATGGTGGCCTACAGTTCGATCGGGCATATGGGCTACGTGATGCTGGGGACGGCGGCCCTGACTCCCCTGAGTATGGTGGGTGCGGTATCGCAAATGGTGGCCCACGGCTTAATTCTGGCGCTGCTGTTCTATCTCGTTGGGATTATTGAATCCAAAGTCGGTACCCGAGATTTGGATGTGCTCAACGGCTTACTCAACCCGATCCGAGGCTTACCGTTAACGGCTGCTTTGCTGATCCTTGCTGCCATGGCGAGTGCGGGAATTCCTGGAATGGTGGGTTTTATTAGTGAATTTTTAGTATTCCAAGGGAGTTTCTCGGTCTTCCCGATTCCGACTCTCCTTGCGATCGCAGGAACAGGTCTGACAGCGGTTTATTTTGTGATTCTATTAAATCGGACTTGCTTTGGCCGATTGGATTCCAAGAGTGCTTACTATCCCAGTGTGAGCAAGCGGGAATATTTCCCCGCGCTGATTTTGATGGCGACGATCGTTTTCCTCGGAGTGCAACCGAGTTGGTTAGTGCGATGGAGCGAACCCACCACCCAAGCGATCGTGGCCTCTGCTTTCCCCAACCAATCGATTGCTGCGGTGCTGCCGACCCATGTCAATCTGCGCGATCGGGCTCCCCATCTGGAAGCAACCCATCTCTAACCTGAGTTAAACGTTTGACGCAAACGCTTGAGTCAAACGCTTGAGTCGAACTCTGGATTTCACCCACACTTATGAGGATCTGTGCTGATGACCGTCGCTACTCCCCCCTCCACCAAGCTGCCACCGTCCAACCATCCCCTGGCGGACATCATCTATCGCCTAGAAGCGGGCGGGGCAATGCTGCCAGATACACCAGAAAATCTCATGCAGATTATTGGGCTATACAAAGCCTATGCGGTGCCAATGGATTTCTACTGGCGGGATTTGCTGTACATCGGTGAACAGGTATTTTTAAATCCGTTGCCCTTTTTCAAATACTTTATTTCCGAGGAATACCTGCAACTGCCTAACCACTATGCAGGCGATACAGCGGACTTGCGGATTTGGCGAGGCGGGGCAGACTGTCATCCAGAACTGCGGGAATTCATTGAGAAAGGCGAACTGAAACAGAAACTCCCTCGATTGTTCCATCACCTCTGGCACGATCGCATCAACATGGAGTTTGCTGAAGAATGCATGCGATCGATGCTTTGGCACCGCGATATGTATGTGCCTTGGAACCAGTTCGATCCCTATCTTGACTCCGAGGAGTACAAGCAAAATGCCGATCGGGCTATTAAAGCCTACTTCAAAGGTAACCCGGTGATGCTGGGCTTGTATAAGCTCTTCCCCGACATGTTCCTCGAGCAGTGCCGTCAAGCGTCCTACTATGCTAACCTCGGCCTGTTTTGGGAAGTCATGGCTCCGGTGTTTTTTGAAATGTCCGATCTCTATGATGAGGGCAAGTTAACAAGCGTTCCGGAAGCAATGAATTTCCTGGTGAATGGCATTTTCGCGATCGCGGGTCGGCCTATTTATCACCATGTTTACATTCGCGGTGAATGCTACGAAATTATTCCCAAATCCAAAGGCTTCACTTGGCTGTATGAGGCTGCATTGCCCTACGTGGAAGCGGTGTTTTATCGCACTTCTCCCTTCCGAGGCACGAAATCCTATAATGCCCAAGCCAAGCAGGTTCCCGATGACCAGCAGGATTTCCACTACGGAGTGCTCTATGCGGATAAATTCCCCGTAGGCACCGCAGGCATTCCTCCCACATTCTTGGCTCAGGATATGCTACATTTCCTCCCACCCTATTTGGTGGAGTATTACCAGCAGCATTGTCGAGGAGAAGACGATATGTTGGTTCAATTGGCCGTCAGTTTCCAGCGATCGATGTACTGCGTCACCTCTGCGGTGATTCAAGCGCTACGGACAGCACTGCTGTATCCGTTAGACGATCCCAATCCCGAACATTTGAAAGCGAACCGCGCTTTCTTTGAAGCCCAAATGGATCGTTTCCTAAGACCGGAAGCTCGGATTCGCGATATTCAAACCCAAGACTATCGCTAGTCATCAAAAACGGGAAGGCGTGAATCATCAATTCATGCTTCCCGTGACTTTTCAAACGATTCAGTTCCGACTGTGATTGTAGCGAGTGATCGTAACGAGGTTAGTTGAGGCAAGCAAATCCTCAGATTCTTGCCTAAGGCCCCATCAGGATAACGTTATCAATCACATGAATGATTCCGTTGTCCGCTTCAATATCTGCGGCAATCACGGTAGAATTTTTGACTTCGTTGGATTTCATATTTAATCGAATCGAAGTGCCTTCTAAGGAATCAACTGAGTCCAGTTTTTCCAGATCCGCCTTGGTATATTTCCCAGCCACGACATGATATTTCAAAATTCGGCCTAACTGGGGAGGATTTTGCACCAAGGTTTGTACTGTACCGGGAGGTAATTTTTCAAAGGCAGCATCGATCGGTGCAAAAACGGTGAATGGCCCTGGACTCTTGAGCGCATCCACTAAGCCAGCTGCTTGTACGGCTGCAACTAAGGTTTTGAAGTTGTCATTACTGACTGCAATATCAACGATGTCTGCCATGGTAACTCAACTGGTAACGAATGGTATAACTCATATCAACAGTACCGCGATCGTAACCTGTTTCTTTAAACCTAGAGTAATCAATTTCTAATCGATTTGATTCCAGGAAATGGTCAAAGAAATGGTCGAAAAGTTCGATAGAATACAAGAGAGGATTTTACTTGCAATGCATTCGTACAAGAGTTGTCAAAACGTGCTTCCCATTAAAAAAGCGCTGCACAGTGAGCAACTGAATAACCACTTCAGGAATCGATCTCCTCAGGCTCCTGCAAATAGAAGGAGGACAGCATCATCGCTGTTGTAGTTCATTCAAAACTTTATTGTGCAACGCATGAATTGGAAGGGAGCATACGCTCTTAATCAAGTATAATACCCGTAAATTCCATAAACAAAAAGCATTGTAATAATTTTTTGACATAGATTCAAATCTATAGCACTTGTTGACCCCTGGAGATAGACCCTTGCAGAACGCCACTCTACACCAACTGAAGGTCTTTGAAGCCGTTGCTCGTCACAATAGCTTTACCCGTGCAGCAGAGGAGTTATTTTTAACTCAGCCAACGGTTTCTATGCAGGTCAAGCAACTGTCGAAAACTGTTGGTATGCCCTTGTTTGAACAAGTGGGTAAACGGCTGTACCTCACAGAGGCTGGGCGAGAGTTGTTTACGACCTGTCAAGATGTTTTCGATCGTTTATCGAAGTTTGAAATCGCGATCGCGAACATTAAAGGATTGAAGCAAGGAAAACTTCGTCTTGCTGTAATTACGACTGCGAAGTATGTTATCCCCAGAATTCTGGGGGCCTTCTGCCAGCGCTATCCTGGGATTGATATTTCCCTCACGGTAACGAACCACCAATACGTATTGGATGGATTGGCCAGTAATGAAAATGATCTCTATATTGTCAGTCAGCCCCCTGAGGATATGGATGTTGAGATTCATCCCTTTATGGAGAATCCCTTGGTCGTCTTGGCACCTCGCAATCATCCCCTCGTGGGCCAAAAGCAAATTTCCCTAGAGCGCATTGCCGAAGAACCTTTTATCATGCGGGAACCCGGTTCTGGAACCCGTAAAGCGGTACAAAAATTATTCGATGCCCACGGGTTACCCCTTAAGGTCAGACTAGATTTGGGTAGCAATGAAGCGATTAAGCAAGCGATCGCAGGCGGCATGGGAATTTCAGTACTTTCGAAACACACCTTGGCTTTGGAAGGATTGACGAACCAATTAACCATTCTGGACGTGGAAGAATTTCCGATCGAACGCTATTGGTATGTGGTCTATCCTTCGGGTAAACAGCTTTCCGTAATTGCTAAGGAATTTTTCCAGTACTTGCTGAGTGAAGGCAAAGCAGTCGCTGAAGCAACTGCTTTGCAAAAACTGCTGTAGAGGGTGAACCGCAATTTTTTCACTGACTGCTAAGATGCAGTTTCCGAACCCAATTGCCGAATAATTTCCGTTAAAGTTTGTTGGGGCGATCGCGGATTCCAGCCGAGTTCACGCATCGCCTTAGCCCCACTCACCCGCACACAGCGATCGTAGACGTAATGGACTCGCTCGTTATCGATCGGCGGCTGCCAGCCCGTGAGTTGCCCAATGACATTCAACACCTTAGCAACCCCGCGCACTAGCCATTCGGGGGCTTCTCGGGGGGTGGGTACTCCAATTTCTTGACCGCAAAGTTCAAACATTTCCCGCGTTGTCAAATCGCCTGCGGACAAAATAAAGTAATCGCCCGCTTGCCCTTGGTCGATCGCCCGCAGCATCCCATCGACCAAATCCTCCACATGGACAATGCCTGTCACCCGTTGGCCCCCTGCCCAGAGTTTTAACTTCCCTTTGGCAAAGGTTTTGAGCACGGGGCCAAAATGGGGGTCATCGACGCCAAAGATTCCCGATGGCATCACGCTAACGATATGGGTTCCTTGTTGAACGGCTTGATCGACCAATTGCTGAGCTTGATATTTGGTGCGATCGTAGGCTGAGGAAAAATCCTGCTGTTCCCGTTGAAAGGTTTCATCGATCGTGCGTCCCTGGGTATCCCCAAAAATCCCGATCGTGCTGCAATAGAGCATTTTGGGCACCCCTGCCGATCGCATTGCTTGCAAAACTGCTTGGGTGCCTTGTACATTGGTGCGTTCCATTTTCGCCGCATCAACTAAGCCTAATTCCACATAGGCTGCAATGTGAAACACTAAATCAACCCCTTGCATGGTTTGGGTTAATGCCACTTCATCGGTAATCTCGCCATAGGCATAATCTAAGTTGCTTACCCCTTGGTTGTTTAACCCTTGCAACCGGGTGAGGTCACTCGATCGACGGACGTAGGCAATCACCCGATCGCCCCGATTAAGTAGCGATCGTACTAAGTAAGATCCAGTAAACCCATTAGCACCCGTAACTAGTACTTTCATAGCAATTGTTGAGGAAATACAAAGAATTCACTAAAGAGTTCACTAAGGCTATTAGAAAGCAATGGCTGAATTTAATCTCCTAACTATCTAATCCTGAAAAAATAGGACAAGTGATGGGATTGAATTTTCAATGCAAAAAAACCGTTGAAGAATCGCTATCAGTAAAGAATCGCTGTCAGTTAGCGTAGACAACGTTGATGACTACAGAGATTTTTCGTAAATTCGATAGGTCTTATAAATTTTGCCTCCGGAAGCTTCAATTAATTTGCGAGAGGGGAAGTTATCTTCATACACCCAGGATAGTTCTGCCCGTTGGTAGGGCTTCCCCTTCATTTTCCCCCCTTGTAACCCGAGGTGGATTAACCCTAGGGGTACCATTTTTCGGCGAAATTCCGGTAGGCAAGCGATCGCAATGACCCGCCCTTGATTAATTTGCCGTTTATACCAAAGGAATTTGAGAATCCCCCAGATATCTAATTTGCCCTTCACCCGTTTTAATGGAATGTTGTAATCGGGTAAACCCATCCAAAAGCCAATCATTTCACCGTTATATTCTGCGATCGGAAACACATCTGGATCAACTAAGCTTTGTAGCGACTTCGCTTCCTCCATAAATTCTTCTTGGGTTCTGGGTGTGGAACTCCAATTCTGTTCAAAGGCACGGGTAAACAGGTTGTATAAACTAATTACATCTTCCGTAAACCCTTCTCCTTGGGTACGAAGAGGCCGAAATGTCACCCCTGCTTTCAAGGCGATGTGGTAGCCTTTTTCAAACTGCGCGGTCAACTGCCGATCGGTTAATGGAAAGTCATAGGCGTAGGCATCCTTGGCTTTCTGCCAGCCCATTTGTTCAAAGAACTTGGGATAGTAGGGTGGGTTGTAGGGCATCATGATCATGGGCGGTGAGTCAAACCCATCCACTAAAAAAAGACAGCTGTTATGGGTGGATAAATCGATCGGTCCTCGCACTTGGGTCATGCCCTGTTGTTTTAGCCAAGCACAGGCTGCATCCACTAGAGCCTGCGCTACTGGAAAGTTCTCCACACATTCAAAAAAGCCAACTAGCCCAACATTACACCGTTCTTTTTGGATGAGGCGATCGTTCACCGCTGCCACAATGCGACCGAGTACTGTGGGTTGACTCGTCTCGTTCGATCGATCAGTTTGCACGGCGATCCACTGTTGCAAGTGACCGTACTGAAAAAACGGATTACTGGGGTCAAACTTTTTCGCAACATCACTACGCAGGGGCGCGACCCAGTTGGGATCGTTCGCGTAGACACTGTAGGGCACATCCAAAAACTGTGCTTGCTGGGCAGGCGTCGTTACCGGCACAACTTGAAAGTCCATAATTTACAGAGGCAAGTAATTTACAGGGGCAAGTTTACAGGGGCAAAATTAAGAGATGGAAGAGACTTTTGTGGAAGTTGGTAGTACTATAGCAGCCTCCTGCCCACCTCTTTGCGAATCCTTGCTGGCCTTTGCCTAATGGAATCTCTGAGATGGCCATCTTGCCGGATTAACTGCTTGGTTGTCAATTTGGTGGCAATCGGCTGGTTCTGTTCTGCCCTTGATTCGCAATCAGCAATTTGATTCGCAACGAATTTGCAACAAAAAAAGGGTGGTAACCCACCCTTAGAGATATTGCTTTGCACCACTCAGACGTTCTGACAAAATCTGACGAGACCAGATCAAGTTTGTCGCCAATGGCTAGGATTGACCTCGATCGGCAAACTGGTTACTCATGAAGCAGCCCGACGACGACGGCCTAACAGACCTAAACCTGCAACTGCTGCAATCCCTGCCATGGTAGTCGGTTCAGGCACTTTGTGTAAATCCGATCGAATGGCCAACCCATCGTTGCCGCATTCTGCAAATAGGTTCGCTACAAAAGAACCCACCTTGAAGTCAGCTGTCCGTTTAAAGCTGAAGCCCAATGTTTGGCTGCCTTTCGCGCCAAATTGCGCAAAGTTCAAGCCTGCGGATTGAAGATCTGCCGAAGACATCATGAAAATGTCGCTGACTTTCTGACCGGATTGAATTGCATTCAGGATGGTTCCCGTTCCGCTTTGTTGTCCTGCAAAATAGCTATCCCGTGCAGTCAAATCTCCGAAGGAGTCATTGTAAGCTCCCTTGTTGGTTGTCTTTGTCCAGTCACTCCACTTCGTCAGATTTGCGTACCCATGGTTTTGGGATGTTGTACTCTTCGCCTTCACATTGGAGTAGACGCCCACTTGAGATACACCGGACTGGGAGCCGTTGGTGGCGAAGTGAATTCCCACGAGCTGACCGGCATCACTGGCTGCTTTAAAACTCTTGCCCGTGAAGTTGAAGAATAAATCACCATAGTTGATGACTTCGTTTTTATACAAGGAACCCTGAAGGGTCATGTTGGTGTTGAGCGCGACAAAGATGGAGTCGCCGGATTCCTTGATGGCAATGCCTTTGTAGTCAAAGACGCTACCGCCGGACCCGTTGTTGGAACCCCCGATCGCATAGTCCCATCCATTTAAACTGTAGGCGTTGGCCTGGGAGGGATTGGCAACCAGAGCAACACACAGGGTTGCTGCCGTGAGACTGGTGATTTGAGCGAGTGTAGCAATTTTGCGAGAGGAGATCATAGGACAATCAGCCTGCGTGATGGTTTCAGAAAAATTTGGTTTCAGAACTTGATGTCTGTTGTGTTTTGAGTATGTCTCCCTGAAAATACCCTCGACAAGATGAGTCATGGAAAACTCACTCCAGTTTTATGGATTACCCAGTGCTTGCGTAAAATTACGGATTTCATGGCGGTTGATATCGATCGTTGCGCAGCGATAGACCGATAGACTGATCTAGTAAATTGAGTAGTTCTAATGAGAGATTTTGGGCTTCGATCGTTCCTTTGCAGAATGTACTAGAAAGGCTACGGGGATAAAACTACAGAATTCCCCTGAGGCACATCGATTATTTTTTGTACCGTGCAATATTACGATCGTCCCATTTCCGTTGATTGTCCGTTCCCAAGACTGTGATCAAGCTCACAATGTGAAAGAGCGATTAAGCATTTTCCACAAAAAAGAGGCTCGACCGCGGTCGAGCCTCTTAGCTGATGATTTAATTGGTTAAACCATTGTCGGCAACACTGCCTGGATGATTTTTTCTCTAAACAGCTTCGCAAATTCTTCGCAAAGCAGCGCTAATCGTCTAAGCGCTAATCGTCTAAGTGCTAATTACCTAAGCGCTAATCGTCGTTTTGCAGAGACGATCGCGCACAGTTACCATGGCACTGACTAGCGCGTCCATTTCTTCCCGAGTATGGGTGGCCGTTACCGTTGTCCGAATACGGGGTTTGGCAATAAACCAAATGGCTGAAGCCCAAATTCCTAGCTCCATCAACTCCCGTGCAAACTCCTTGGGACTAATGCCCTCGGGTAAGAGAATCGGGACAACGTTCGTTTCTCCGATCGCCTCAAAGCCTTGTTCTGCTAAACGCTCCCGTAGATACTGGGTATTTTCCTGCAAACGCTGTACTAGCTCAGGATTTTCCTGCACGACCCGGAGACTTTGCAGGGCGGCAGCCGTTAAAGGGGGAGCTAGGGAACAGGTGCCGATCGAGGTGGGGGACACATTCAACAACGGAATCAGTTCTGGGATGTGGGAGCTAATGGCTGCCCCAACAGATGCCCCGAATTTGGAGAATGTCGTCATAATCAACGGATTGATGCCCCGTTCGATCGCGTAATCGGGCTTGATGCCAAAATGCTCGTAAATGCCCCGTCCCGTTGAACCTAATGCGCCACTGGCATGGGCTTCATCCATTACAAGCGTACTACCGGGATAGTGGGAGAGGATGTCGATCATTTTCAAGAGTGGCACTACATCCCCATCCATGGAAAAGACGGCATCGGAGACCACGAGAATGCGATCGTCGGGACGGGCATGGCGTTGTAGCTTGCGGGCAAAGTCCTCCATGTCGCAGTGGCGGTAGGCACGCACCCGCACCCGAGGACTGTGACCGAATAATTTGCCCGATCTCGTCCCCGCATTGGCGATCGCTGTTACGATACAGCCATGGTTCAATACATCCGTGAGAATTAGCGTTTCTCGCGTATGCTCAAACTCAGGGACTGGAATGGCAAGATGACAGAAGGCATCCATGAGAGCCTGCATGGCCATCCAAGCATTGAGAAAGAGTTGCGTATGGGGCAGATGCTTGAACTGAGAAATTTCGGTTTCCAGTTGACGGTGTAAATCAATCCGTCCACTCAACACCGAGGTGGAGCTATTGGAGGTGCCATAGTGCAGAATGGCATCGATCGCGGCTTGCTTCACCGACTCGTTTTGCGTCAGCCCTAGGACATCATTGGTGCAAAAGGTCAGAACCGTGCGTCGTTTGCCGGTTGTGGTTTCTTCAATCTCGACAATGTTACCGTCCTTGCGGTGGCAGATATACTCATCGGGATCCAATCCGCTCTCGTACCATCGCTGGACATACTCCTTTACAACTTGCACGGTTAACTCCTCTCAACCTTGTCCGAGATTGCACGATCTCAAAGTATATTTGCCTAGTTTAATGGCCAGAAATCATAGATTGCTACAAATTATGAATCTCAGCTTATCAGCAAGATAGAAGCATGGGAAGCGATCGCCCTAGGGTTCCCGATCGCCCCTCCATGCCCCTAATCAAATACGTTAGAGTTCTGCGATCGCCCGTTCAATCAGACGCCGAGCCAAGGTTTGCGTTCCCGTGTGGGTGTAGTACTTGACAGAAACGTCCAGGAATGCACCCACATAGTCCAGCTTGTCCGCCGAGATTTGGACAAATTTTTGCAGGTTCCCCAGCGCGTTGTCCTGGGTCAGGCCCGTGCTGGAAACAAAATTGGTCATCCAGCCCTTCACAGAGTCAAAGCTTTGGCCAATAAAGCTCAACTTGCCTGCCGCATCCCCACCGGGAATCAAGCTGCTGACACCCTGAAAGGTTTGATTTCCCTCGAGTTCTTGGGGGGAGAGGCTCCCCAGGGTGGACAGACCTTTGTCAATAAAGTGAGGGCCTAGGGGAATCAATCCGTCAAAGCAAATCAGGGCCACCATCCGCATCAGGGATTCCCCACCGTAGTCCCCTAGCGCCGCTAGAAAGTCCCCAATGCTATCGCCGGGAATCCCGTTGATTTGGCAGTAGGCCACCAGTTCCACCACCAGCTTGACGCAGAGGTCGATGCTTTGGGCCTTTTCTGGCTTGGGGGTCAGGTTATCTAAAAAGCCTAGGAAGGAAATATCCTGACCCAGCTTGTTGGCCATGGCGGCCATCCCCAGTGCCCCAGCAGCATTGTCTACGGTTTGGTAGAGCCACATGGCCCGCTGGTAGCCCTGGGATTCGTCGTTGTAAAGGTAGACGGCCCGATCTCCGATCGCCTGGATCATGGCTTCATCGGTTTCTCCGGTTACGACCTTAATCGTATTCGTAAAGCCCGTCAGGTTTTGCCACTGGCCCGGAATCACAAAATCCAGGGCATTCAGAGCCATTACGGTTGTGCCGCTGGTGGGTAGCTCATCGACAAGCTCATAAATCGGCTTACTCATAAAAAATGGATCCTGTACTTAAATAATGCAAATTTCAAAATCAGGCGATCGTGAAGGTGCGATCGTGATGGAGGTGATCGTTGCGGAATCGAGACTGAGCTAGGTTACTTCAGCTTCTCCAAGCCCTTCAGGTCAAACTTGCCGATCCAGGTTGCCCGATCGTCCTTTGTGAAAGACGGGGCTTTCGAAATGACTTTGACCTGGTAGCGATCCTTCACCAGCACACTGGTTTGGGTCGTCCCCATTTCTACGGAAGGATAGCCCGCAATTTTTGTGGTCGCGTTGGCAAACTTGAGGGCCGCAGACGGCAAGCTCTTGGTATCCGAAACGGCCAACATGGCAACTTCTTTGCCATCTTTCTTCAACTTGGCTTCAGCAAATCCTTTTTTCTCTTGGGTGTAGACGCGCTCATACCCAGCTCCCGGTTTGGGGAAGAACTTGTTGAATTCGCCGCCTTGGGTGGCATCTTTGGCGACGGCAGTCACCTTCGGTTTAGAACTGTCCTGCTGGGCTTGGGCAAACTGGGAGGGAGGCTTGGTCTGACAGCCGCTGATCAGCAGCACCAGGGTCAGGGAGATCGCAACAATGCCTGTTTGCCAATTTGTCCGCCAATTTGCTCGCCAATCAAAGGGTTTCATAGGTATGGTTTCTCCTGTGGGGGCAGCGATCCTGCCGAGCTCTGGAAACCGCTGGGTTCAGTGGAGTCTCATCAACCGGAGAGGACGATCGCTGCTGTCTTGTCACGTTATAGGTTATTTCTTGAGCGATGCCATCCTGAAAAAGACCCCATTTTAATTTCGGATTTCCCCCATTTTTGAAGAAATGCGCATTCCAACGGGCATTTCAAGGATCATTTCTAATGAAGAGAACGGCACAATTGAACGGATTTTAGCAACAGGCTTTAAAATTAAGGCATTCAACGCTTGATTGTTCTTTGATTCCCCTTGAGTCTGTCCCATGTCTTCCTCCCCACCTCCCTCCGAAGCACCGCTCTCTACTGACTCGGAAAAGGCTCCCAGCTACGTGAAGCTCGCCATGCGGAATATGGTGCGCCAAGGCAGTAAGTCTCTGTTTCATTTTGCGCTGACAACGATCGGGCTCCTAGGGCTTTTGGTTGGTTTGGCTTACATCACCCGGTAGGTTCCCTCGATCGTGATTGGCCCGATCGTGACTGACCCGATCGTGATTGTCTAATGGCGAGTGGCGGGCAGTTATCCCTACCCAGGTATCCCTACGTTGTTCCATGCAAGTTTTCATACAAGTTTCCATACAAGTTGAGCATGCCCGTTGAATATGCAAGTTGAAGTGAGTGTCCAAGATGTGTTTCATGAATCCACTTCAGCCCCGATTGCGCTGGAAACCTGGGAAACTTGGTTCGATCGTTGGCTCACCGCTTTAGCGCCAACGGATGGCGAAGGGGATCCACTGCACCCGAACCATGTTTATGAACTCAGCCTACGGTTAACTGACGATCGCGAAATTCATACCCTCAACCGAGATTTTCGCCAAAAAGACCAGCCCACGGATGTTCTCTCCTTTGCTGCTTTGGAAGTAGATGCTCCTGAATTGCCTGAGGAAGAACCGCTGTATTTGGGCGATATCATCATTTCGGTAGAAACCGCTGAGCGTCAAGCCGTCTCCCAAGGGCACCCTTTAAAGGTAGAGCTTGCCTGGTTAGCGGCCCATGGGCTGCTCCACCTCCTAGGGTGGGATCATCCGGACGATGAAAGTTTGGAACGAATGCTGAATCAGCAACAAGCCCTGCTTCAGATGGTCGATCTTTCAGGGGTACTCCTCTAGCTCAGTTAGGTCTGCGCGATCGTACTCGCTGAACTTTGGTAAGGTTGTTTACAGTCCTGTGAGCGCTTGTGCCTCCTAACAATTCACCTCAAACCCCTATGTCCCAGGAACTGCCCACTCAAACGCCGAAACGTCCCGATGGCAAAGTCGTGCAGTTCAAGCGCGAGTTTGCTTGGCAAGTGGCTCCTACCCTGCTCACCAGTTTTCGCTACGCCTGGATGGGTCTGAGCTATGCCTTTCAAACCCAGCGTAACTTTCGGGTTCATACCTTTGTCGGTCTGAGCGCGATCGGTCTGGGGTGGTGGTTGCAACTGACGGTCGTTGAATTGGCGGTGATTGGCCTGACGATCGGGGCTGTTCTAGCTATGGAACTACTGAATACGGCCTTGGAAGCGGTGGTAGATCTAACCGTCAAGCAGACCTATCACGAGCTAGCCAAAATTGCTAAAGACTGTGCTGCTGGAGCTGTGCTGATTTCCGCCCTAGCGGCCCTGCTCGTTGCCGGATGCTTGATTTTGCCAAAATTAGTCGCCGTGCTGCTAGCTGCTTTAGGATAGGGTAATTCTGCGCAATTCCCCTGGCCTGAACCCATGATCCTTGTTATCGATAACTACGACAGCTTTACCTACAACCTCGTGCAATATTTGGGTGAACTGGGGGCTGATTTTCCGATCGCCCAGGAAATCCAAGTGTTTCGTAACGACCAGATCACCCTAGACCAGATCCGCGAGCTGGCTCCGGATGGCATTGTGATCTCTCCTGGCCCCGGTACCCCCGATGATGCGGGCATTTCCATGGCAGTTATCCGCGAACTAGGGCCGACGATTCCGCTCTTGGGCGTCTGTCTGGGTCACCAAAGCATTGGCCAGGTTTTTGGCGGTAAGGTGATCTCTGCCCCGGAACTGATGCATGGCAAAGTTTCCCAGGTCAACCACAGTAACACCGGGGTCTTTACGGGGGTAGACAATCCCATGACGGCGACCCGCTACCACAGTTTGGTGATTGAGCGGGAAACCTGCCCTGCTGTGCTGGAAATCACCGCCTGGGTGGCGGATCAGACCATCATGGGGGTGCGCCATCGTGACTATCCCCACCTCCAGGGTGTCCAGTTTCACCCGGAAAGCGTCTTGACCCAGGCCGGAAAAGATTTGTTGCGGAACTTTTTGCGGGAGGCCAGCGATCGAAAGTAACCAGTTTTGCGTTATGAGTTTTGCAGGGCGGTTTGTGACGATTTACCGCGCACGGCTTGCCCCCTGACCGTTAGGAGAAGTCAATGAAACGTCGGCAATTGTTGGGTTACATGGGCGCTGGCACCCTGGCAGCGATCGGTACGAGCATGACAGGCACCCGAAGTTGGGCGCAAAGTAGCGGTGTGACGCTGCGATCCCTCGGCCACATGAGCTTTTTGATTACAGGCAGTGGCCAACGGATTTTGGTCAATCCCTTCCGTCCCCTGGGTTGCACCGCTGGTTATCCCGCTCCCAAGGTGGACACCGATTTGGTGTTGATTAGCAGTCAACTTTTGGATGAAGGGGCGATCGATGTGGTACCCGGAAATCCGCAGTTGCTCTATGAAGCGGGAGTCTACGAGGTCAAGGGCATTAAGTTCCAGGGGATCTCAACGGATCACGATCGTAAGGGTGGACGGCAATTTGGCACCAATGTGGCGTGGCGTTGGACTCAAGGGGGACTGACGATGCTGCATTTAGGGGGGGCGGCGGCTCCCATTAGTCTGGAGCAAAAGATTCTCATGGGTAGCCCGGATGTAGTCTTTATTCCCGTTGGTGGTGGCCCCAAAGCCTATAATCCCGAGGAAGCCAAGGCGGCTATCAAGGTGCTGAATCCTAAGATTGTGGTGCCAACCCAGTACAAAACGGGCGCGGCCAAAGGTCAACAATGTGATCTGGCCGGGGTGGATGCCTTTATCAGTTTGATGACGGGGACTCCGGTGCGCAAATCCGGCGCGACGGTGAGTCTGTCCAAGGCCGATCTACCGAAGGATGGCATGGTGATTCAGGTTTTAGGATAGAAGTCCTAGGCTAGAAGTATGGGTGTAGGTTTTGCTCAACAGTACCTACACCGCAACGCATTTTCTAGCAGACGATTTCTAGGGAACGATAAGATTCCCCTCTGGATGATGCCGGAGGTTCCTACCTGTCCTCGATCGAACTCTGTCCTCTATCCATCACGGTGAAACGCAGTGCTGGTTGAACTTAGTCGGATTCAAGTTTTACCTGGAGAGCGGCTTTTGCTGCGGGATATTGACTGGACAGAATTTGAAACGATTTTGCTGGATTTGGGCGATCGACGCAATAGTCGCATTGCCTATTACCAAGGGTTATTAGAAGTGATGGCTCCCTCCCCAGAACATGAATCCTACAAAGATTGTTTGGGCGATGTGGTCAAAATTTTGCTGATTGAATGGGACATTACGGCCTATCCTCTGGGTTCGACGACCCTGAGCAAACGGTCTTTAGGGAGTGGGATTGAACCGGATCAGTGCTTTTACATTACTAACGCGATCGCGGTTCAGGGGCGGAAGCGCTTAGATCTGGAGGTTGATCCCCCGCCGGATTTGGCGATCGAGATTGATGTGACCTCGCGGACTCATTTGGAGATCTATGCGGCGTTGGGGGTGCAGGAAGTTTGGCGTTTCTCGCAGGCCCAGTTAGAAATTCATCAATTGCAGCAGGGTGCTTACCAGCTTTGCCCAGAGAGTCAATTTTTTCCGGGCCGTGATTTAGTCAGCCAAATTACCCAGTTTATTCAGCAGGCCCAAACGGAGAGCTGGAACACGGCTTACAAGGCATTTCGGGATTGGGCGATCGCGAATCGACCTCCATCGCAGCCCCTGCCCTAATCCGATGCACCTACGGAAAGAAAGGTTTAGGATAGAACCTGTAGTTTTCCGAACCCTCGCCTATGCATCCCGAATTCCGCCAACGCCGTGAACAACTGCTCGCCAAACTGGGGAACGGAACGGCTATTTTTCGATCGGCTTCCCATGCTGTGATGCATAACGATGTGGAATATAACTTCCGGCAGGATAGTACGTTCTATTACTTCACGGGCTTTAACGAAGCAGATGCCGTCGCCGTGTTTGCGCCGCACCATGAGGAACACAAATATATTCTGTTTGTGCAACCCAAGGATCGGGACAAGGAAACCTGGACGGGGTATCGGGTGGGTGTGGAAGCGGCGAAGGAAGCCTATGGCGCGGATATTGCCTACCCCATCGCGGAATTGGATGAACATTTACCGAAGTATGTTGAGAAGGCCGATCGGCTCTACTATCACTTAGGTCGCGACAATGGATTCAACAATCGGATTTTGCGACTCTTTCAACGGTTTGTGGGACGCTACGATCGAACAGGATTTGGGCCGTTAGCGATCGAAGATCCGTTGCTGCTCGTGAGTTCGTTACGGTTACATAAAAGCGATTATGAAATTGAATTGATGCGCAAAGCTGTGGAGATTGCAGCAGAAGCCCATCAGTTAGCCCTGGATCATCGCAAGCCGGGACTCTACGAATACGAATTGCAAGCGGAAATGGAACGGCTGTTTCGCCTGCGGGGTGGATTGGGGCCTGCCTATCCCTCGATCGTGGCCTCTGGGGAAAATGCTTGCATTCTGCACTACACGGAAAATACCCGGCAAATGCAGGATGGAGACTTGCTGTTAATTGATGCGGGCTGTTCCTACGACTATTACAATTCCGACATTACCCGCACGTTTCCCGTTGGTGACAAATTCACCGAGGAACAGCGCATTCTCTATGAATTGGTTTTGAAGGCGCAACTGGCCGCGATCGAGCAAGTCCAACCAGGCAATCCTTGGAAGCAATTCCACGAAACGGCTGTGCGGGTGATTACGGAAGGCTTGTTGGAATTGGGTTTGCTCCAAGGTGACCTTGAGGAAGTGATTAAAGAAGCCAAGTATAAACCTTTCTTTATGCATGGTACGGGGCATTGGCTGGGCTTGGATGTGCACGATATCGGCGGGCGCAAAACAGGGGATAACTGGTATAGCTTTGCGCCGGGACAGGTCATCACCGTAGAGCCGGGAATTTACATTCGTCCTGATTTCCAACCCGCAGAAGGCCAGCCGGAAGTGCCCGATCGGTGGCGTGGGATTGGAATTCGCATTGAGGATGATGTGTTGGTGACAGCAACGGGAAATGAAATCCTCACCGCCGCGGTTCCTAAGTCCGTTGAAGCGATGGAACGTTAGCCGTTAATCGCAACATAAACACTAAAAGAAAAGGCAAGGAAAACTCCTTGCCTTCATTTGCTTTTATAGAACAGAGCAATTGATCCCCTGGATACTTTTGCTCGTAGTCTAGAGATTTATGCGCTAGAGGTTAATACTCAGAGGTTAATACTCTGGCACTGAAGGATCGATTTCGCGGCTCCAGGCGAGAATTCCACCCACCACATTAGTCCCTTGGATGCCTGCTTTTTCCTTCAAAATTCCAAGCGCCTTGGCCGATCGGGCACCGGATTTACAGTGAACGACCAGTTTTTTATTGCCTAGGGCATCTTTGACTTTTTCGATCCCGTCGCTGTTTTCAATATCCGGCAGAGGAATCAGCACGGAACCCGGAATGCGACCAATGTCAAACTCGTGGGGATTGCGCACGTCAACCAGCACATAGTCATCCGCTTGACTATCAATCAACTGCTTGAGATCCTTCACAGTGATTTCAGACAGTTCACTTTGGGCCGCAGCCTCCGCAGCTTTCGCTTGGGGAATGCCGCAGAACTCATCGTAATCAATCAGCTTCTCAATCACAGGCCGATCGGGATTGCAGTTCAGCTTCAGTTCCCGGAACCGCATATTCAAGGCATCGTACAGCAGCAGACGACCACTGAGGGTTGTCCCCACGCCCAGAATAATCTTCACCGTTTCCGTCGCTTGCAGCGTACCGATTACCCCCGGTAGGATTCCCAGCACACCGCCTTCAGCGCAGGAGGGCACCAACCCAGGAGGTGGCGGATCGGGATACAGGTCACGGTAGTTCGGCCCCGGCACTTCGGAATCGTAAAGCCAATCCTTACCCGCCTTGCGCTGTTCCGCTTTTTCCTGGGGCGAGAGCTGATCCCAACCCTCGGGACGCACCCAACCGCCCTTATGGTTAAAGACCGTTGCCTGACCTTCAAAGTGGAAAATCGAGCCGTAGACGTTAGGTTTACCCAACAGCACGCAGGCATCGTTCACTAGGTAGCGGGTCGGGAAGTTATCGGTTCCGTCAATCACCACATCGTAGGGGCGGATGATATCCAGCGCATTTTCGGAACTGAGGCGCGTTTCGTAAAGATCAATTTGGCAGAAGGGGTTAATTTCTAAAATTCGCTCTTTGGCGGAGAGGATTTTGGGTTTCCCAACGTTGGAGGTACTGTGGATCACCTGGCGTTGCAGGTTTGACGTATCCACCACGTCAAAGTCCACAATGCCGATGCGACCAATCCCCGCTGCGGCTAGATACAGCAATAGCGGTGCACCCAGGCCACCGGTTCCAATGCACAGCACACTGGCTGCTTTGAGGCGTTTTTGGCCATCGACGCCCACTTGGGGCAGAATGATGTGCCGTGAGTAACGCTCATAGTCGTCTTTAGTTAACTGGACTTCATCCAGATTTGGGTTCAACATGGCGTGAGTCAATGCGTGTGAGTCAGTGCGTGATTCAGAATGCGTGATTCAGGTAGACAGGTTACGATCGCCCGTGGATCGGACACCTGTGGATCGGATCGCCCATGGATGTCCGGTGCATCCCGATCGCAGTTCAGCAGAACCAGAAATCTATTCTAGGACAGGGACGGAACCCATAGTCTAATAGGTTTTTTAAAGCCGATAGTTTTAGTCGGGTTTCGAGTTGAGTTTTATAACATTCCTGCTGGTGCTCTCGTTGCGTGAAGGCTCAGGTTCTCTAACCCGATCGCTGCTGTTCTCTCCGATTCACACGTTATGATCAGAGACAAACTATTAACTTGTGTAAAGTTCCTTGACTGCAACTTTTAAAACTCCGGACACCTCTACTCTCACCGCTTGGTATGCCCTGGATCCGATCTGGCAAGGTACTGAGCCGCAAATTCAGCAGGGGCTTCCCCACAGTCAGCTTGCCCCAGCGTGGCAAATGGTTTTGCTGGGGGATGGTTCACCGACGCGATATTTACAGCTTTTGACGGGTGAACCGACGACGATCGATCTGATCGACATGTCCCCCGTCGGATTATTCCGCGATCGTGCGCCGGAGCAAATTCTGCAAGTGCCAGGGCCACGGGTGCGGCGGCAGGTCTGGCTGATGAATGGCGGCCAACGCACGGCCTATGCAGCCTCCTGGTGGGAACAGAGCCATGTGGATGAGTATTTACAAAACCGATCGCTACCCATCTGGGCCAGTCTGGCAAAACTGCGCACAGAACTCTACCGCGATGTCCAAGGGATCTACTACGGTCATTCCAAGGAGATCGCTGAAGCGTTTGGCCATCCTGGCCCCTTCTGGGGACGGCACTATCTGTTCTGGCACCGAGGCCAGCCGTTGACGTTGATTTACGAGGTCTTTTCGCCTGTATTGGAGCGGTACTTAGGCAAGCCTTAAATTCAGCCATGCCGAATTCAGCCATGCCGAATTCAGTCATGCAAAATTCAGTAACGCAAAAGCGCTATTGTGCGTGCCAAAGTACCAGGAACCGATCGCTCAGTGCGATCGTTCATAATCCTTCTCCCGCCAGCCGATCGACTCACCGCATCTATTCCTGGTGGAAATTTTCAACCGGATGGAAATTTTGAACCCGTGTTAGACCGCTAACGGGGCAATGATGAACAACGCAATCATTAACGCTAGGATCACCAAGATGATCTCAGCTAGTCGGTATTCTAGATTTCGGAGTATCCAAGCAGTGTGGCGCATGATGCTCACCTCCACTGCCATTCTCGCGTATATCCATTACGACCACGACAGGTTCTTTAAAACTGTTATCAAACCTTATTGGAAGTTTATCTAAGCAGGGCCGACCTGATTAACCTAGCCTACGATTCCGGTCTAACTAGGCATTGGCATTCGCTTTGAGATAGAGCTTGTGGGTAAAGGGATACTCAATCAAGGTTGGTTTTTCTGGCAGAAAACGGGCCTTCAAAAAAGTCTTTTGCTTCAACCCCTGCAATTTCCCGATCGGCATGCCTTTTTCAAACCGTTCCAAGTGGGCCAGCTTCCAGAACAGGGCCGCAGGTTTACGATCGCCCGTCGTGGAGGTTGGTCGATGGATTGCCTTACCCCGATAGCGACCGCCCCCAGAGGCCGCTTCACAGCCAAGGTAAATCCCCTTCCAAGTCACTTCTGGGTTGAGGGGTTGCTCTCCGGCCCCCTCTGCGGCATAGATGAAGGTTTCTATCGCGCGGGTACCCCGAATCTTTTCAATTTCACCAAAGGCTTCAAATTCCATACTGCCGTACACCACGTAGGATGGGTTAAACGCCTGAGCTTGCTGCGCTGAGAGGGCATCCAAGGCAGATAACAGATGAACTTCGGGAACAGAAACTAAAATTGCCAGATTACGAGACGTTTCCATGAAAAGCGCAACAAAATACTAGAGTCAGCAATCCATGGAGGTTCGGAGCAGAATGTCCCGGCGCACCATGGCCCAATCCACATTACTAAACAACGGTAACGGGAACAACCGCTAAAATTTGGGAATCGCAAGACTCCGGTTGATCCCACCAAAAGCCCGATCGTTAGGTTAAAATAGCGCCCCCCAACAGACGGGTGTAGCGATACTCCAATTCTGCGGCCATGGCTGGCCAGCGGGAGAGGGTTGGATCTTTGTCGATCGCCTTCTGGGCTGCATCACGGGCAATTTCCAGCACATCCTGATCCTCCACGAGACTCGCTAGGGCAAAATCCGGTAACCCCGACTGCCGGGATCCCAGCACTTCCCCTGGGCCTCGGAAGCGTAAATCCATTTCTGAGATAAAAAATCCATCCTGGGACTGCTCCAAGACCTTCAGCCGTTGTTGGGCGGGTTCGCTGCGGGAACTGGTCATCAGCAAGCAGTAGGACTGGGATGCACCCCGGCCCACCCGACCCCGCAACTGGTGTAATTGGGAGAGGCCGAAGCGTTCTGCATGTTCAATCAGCATCACCGTTGCGTTGGGCACATCCACCCCCACTTCCACCACCGTGGTGGAAACGAGGATTTGGGTTTGCCGATCGCGAAAGGCATTAATCGCTGCATCCTTGTCCGCCGAGGTCATTTTGCCGTGCAGTAATCCGACTTGGAATTCCGGAAACACTGTTTGTTGCAAGTCCGCATGGGCCACGATCGCAGATTTTAAGTCTAATTTCTCCGACTCATCCACCAAAGGGAGAACCACATAGACCTGCCGTCCTTGCACAATTTCCCGCCGCATGAGGTCATAGGCTTGTTGGCGATCGCGATGGCTGAGAACGGTGGTTTGAATGGCCTTCCGACCGGGGGGCAACTCATCAATTTGACTCACATCCAAATCCCCATGCAACGTTAACGCCAACGTGCGGGGAATCGGTGTTGCAGTCATAGTGAGAACATGGGGATTTTCGCCTTTTTGTTGTAACCTTGCCCGTTGTTGTACCCCAAACCGATGTTGTTCATCAATCACCACCAAGCCCAAGCGATCGAACTGCACGGGATCTTCAATCAACGCATGGGTGCCTACTAGCAAGGGCAATTCCCCGGTTTGCAATTGGGTGTGAATTTGTCGCCGTTTGGCTACCTTAGTCGATCCCGTTAGCAATTCCACGGGCAAATGCAGCAGCGTAAACCACTGCACGAGTTTTCGATAATGCTGTTCCGCTAGCACCTCCGTGGGAGCCATCAGCGCCCCCTGGTAACCCGCCTGAATCGCAGCCAGTAATGCAATCACCGCCACCACCGTTTTCCCCGACCCCACATCGCCCTGCACTAGACGATTCATCGGTGTCGTTTTTTGTAAATCCCCCAGAATGTCCTGTACCACCCGCTGCTGGGCTCCGGTTAATTCAAAGGGCAACACTGTGTAAAATTGATCTAACAATGGGCCTTGGGTCGTGAGGACAACGCCTGTTTGTTGGCTTTGTTGACGGTAACGCCGTGACAGTAACCCCAATTGCAAATAGAAAAACTCATCAAACACCAACCGTCGTCGCGCGGCTTCCAAGCTCGATCGATCGTCGGGAAAGTGAATGTTCGCGATCGCGGTTTGAACTTCCATCAACGCATACTGATCGCGCAATCCTTGGGGTAAGGTTTCCTGCAATTGCTGGGCAGCGGGTAATCCAGAGACCATTGCTCGACGGATTAAATCTGCTCCCACCCCTTCCGTCAGCGGATAGACGGGCACAATGCGTCCCACGGATTCGGAATCGATTTCGCCGCCGTAGTCGAGAACTTCAATTTCTGGGTTGTCCAACGTAAGGCCAAATTTCGTTTCCTTGACCAATCCGGATGCTGCCACCGCTGCCCCAGAGGGGTAGAGCTTTTTCTGCTGCTCCTGCCAACCCCGCCCGGAATAGCGACTGCCCATGTAGAAGCGGCTCAGCTTCATCCGTCCGGAGGAATCACGGATTGTTAATTCAAAAATCGTCAGTTTAGGATTTTTAGAACTGGTGAAGCAATTGCTAGAGGTAATGCTACCAACAACGGTGACGGTTTCACCCGCCTTCAGTTCCCGAATCTTGGCTTGGCGGGCATAGTCGATGTGGTCACGGGGATAGTAATACAGCAAATCCCGCACAGTAAAAATGCCCAATTTTGCCAATTTTTCCGCACTTTTTGGGCCAACTCCTGGTAGATAAGTGACGGCTTGTTCCAGATCGACCTTGCGGCTTCCAGCGGCTTTGGTGGCAGGCGTCACGGTGGCTACTGGGTTACCCGATCGATCACTCTTGCTGGCGGCCCGATCGGAAAATTTTCCAGCGGCTTCCTTCGCAGCGATCGCGGCAGGTTGCTCCGATGGGTCTAGGGCGGGCGGGCTATCCTGGGCGACCTCCGCCAGTGTTTTTTTCGTTTGGTGCAGCAGGCGGCGGGTATCGGCCACGAGGTGTTGCCGTTGGGCAAAACTCAGTTCACTGTAACGGCCATAGTCTGCGGCCAGTTCCTGGATTTTTTGGCGCTCCGATCGATCCAGTTCCGGCAAGGGCTGGCCTAAACTCAGTTGCAAAAACTCACTGAAGCGGTATTGGTTGCCTTGTAGGTCATTAAAGCCATTTTCCGCTTCCACTGAGAGTGCTTTTTGTAGCCGCAAAAAATCCATGGGCAACGTAAACTGGGAAATTGCAATTAACTGGGCGGTGCTCTCCCTGAGTTGTACCGGATTCATTTTTAATTGCGAGAGATTTGATCCCCCTAGCCCCCCTTAATAAGGGGGGGACAAGAGAAACACTGTCAAAGTTTCTCTAACTTCTTTTCAAAGTCCCCCTTATTAAGGGGGATTTAGGGGGATCGGATCTACCGCATTCACGAATCAATGAAGTACCAGGGTCGATCGCATCTAGAACATGAATCCATCAATTTAGAATCAATTTCCATCCTAAACTGGAGAGGACAGGATATTCCTAGCTTGTGTAAATTTCCCTGTATTCTCCCTGTAAATCTCCTATGGCTTCTACGATCGACTGGACTGCCCTCACCACAGAACTCAACGGCATCGAACTGATTACCGAGCCGACCCAAGTGGCCAAGCTCTCCCAGGATTATTATCACTTCAGTCCAATTTTGCAGCCGATTTTTGCTGACAAACGGGGGGATTTGGTGGTCAAACCCGCCAACGAAGCGGAGGTGATCCAAGTGGCCAAAACCTGTGTGAAATATCGGGTGCCGCTGACGGTGCGGGGGGCTGGAACGGGGAACTACGGGCAATGTGTCCCCCTTGAGGGTGGCGTCATTCTAGACATGACCAAAATGACAGCGGTGAAATGGGTCAAGCCGGGTGTGGCCTGTGTGGAGCCGGGAGCGAAGCTAGCGGCGATCGACAAGCAAACGCGCCCGATCGGGTGGGAATTACGCATGGTGCCTTCCACCTACCGCACAGCCACGATCGGTGGCTTCATTGGTGGGGGCAGCGGCGGCATTGGTTCGATCACCTACGGGCAATTGCGCGATCGGGGCAATCTGCGATCGGTCAAGGTAGTGACGATGGAGGCGGAGCCGCGCGTCGTGGAACTACGGGGCGAAGCGGTGTACCAAGTGGCCCACGCCTACGGCACCAATGGCATTATTACCGAATTGGAAATTCCCCTAGCTCCCGCCTTGCCTTGGGCGGAAGTCATTGCCACCTTCCCCAGCTTTATGGCAGCGGCTCGGTTTGGCCAATCCTTGGGCGATGCGGATGGTATTCTCAAACGCCTAATTACCATTTGTGCCGATCCGATTCCTCAGTATTTCGCTGCATTACGCAGTTCCATTCCCTCCGGTACCCACGCAGCATTGCTCATGGTGTCAGAGGATGGCTTGGAACCATTGCGGGAACTGGTACAGGACTGCGGCGGCCAAGTGACCTATGAGAAGCCAGCGGAAGACAGTCAAAAAGGCATTGCCCTGTGGGAATATACCTGGAACCACACGACGTTGCACGCCCGATCGGTCGATCCTCACCTTACCTACTTACAAACCCTGTTCCCCTACGATCCAAACTTAACGCTAGTCGAGCAGATGTATCAGGAATTTGGCGACGAAGCGATGATGCATTTGGAATTCCTGCGGGTGGCGGGCCGCACGACTCCGGCTGCATTGCAACTTGTGCGCTTCAGCACTCCGGAACGCCTGCAAGCCATCATCGATCGCCTAGAAAGCCTCGGTGCGATCGTCTTTAATCCCCACGCTTATACGATCGAAGATGGGGGCATGAAGGCGATCGATCAGGCCCAACTCGCCTTTAAGCAACAGGTCGATCCCTACGGCTTACTCAATCCTGGCAAAATGCGCGGCTGGACTGAAACACAGCCTTAGAGTTATGGTCGGGGCTTAGGGCGATTCGATAAATCCTCGAATCCACCTGCCATGCTGGCACAAACTTATAGCGCGAGTCTGTCTCAAACTGACTACAATGGGGCATCCTGGAAGTCATATCCTGTCCAAGTTTCCTGGCTCACGTCCTAAGGAGTTTTCTGGTGGCCCGCTCTGTGTCCCGTGTCCAACCTCCGCTCGAATTCATCGCACCGAATCTTGACCTCAATATGGTGCGGCTGACCTATGCGCTGTTACCTGTGTGGATGCGCTGGAAGACGGCGCTGACTGACGTGCAGGCCACTAACTTAGAAGAATTGGTGAGTTTGTATCAGCGATTCCAATCGGGCAAGATCCGGATGCTGTTGGCGTTTCGCCATCCTAGCGTGGACGATCCCGTTTGCATTGGTTACACCCTGAGTCGGCTGTTGCCCAAAACGGCACGGGCGATGGGTGTGCGGTTGCAAGATCCCATTCATGCCCATTTTATGTACGATCGCGGAATTCCCCTCTGGGCGGGTTCGGCGATGGGCTGGTTGTATGCCAAACTGGGCGGTACACCGATTATGCGTGGCAAGGTCGATCGGGCCGGCTTACGATCGGCCAGGGATTTACTCGCCAATGGTCGATTTCCCTTAATGGCGGCTCCGGAAGGGGGCACGAATGGGCATAGTGAATTGATCAGTCCGCTGGAACCTGGGCTTTCGCAATTTGGATTTTGGTGTGTTGAAGATCTGCAAAAAGCGGGACGATCGGAAGAAGTCCTCATTGTCCCGATCGGGTTGCAGTACAAGTACATTGCGCCGCCGTGGAAGGAAATTGAACAATTGCTGGCCCAATTGGAAGCGGATTGTGGATTTCAATCGGATTCTCAGTTTGGTTCTGACACCTTGGATGAAGCTTTATATCGCCGGATGTATCGCCTAGGTGAGCATTTGTTATCGATCATGGAAGAGTATTACCAACGGTTTTACCATCAAGATATTCCACCCTATGCAATGATTGCGGAAAATCCCAATGAACAACTGGGTAAACGTTTGAGTACTCTGCTGGATATTGCACTGAAAGTCGCTGAGCGGGATTTTAATTTGCAACCTCGGGGGACGGTGATCGATCGCTGTCGTCGGTTGGAGCAAGCGGCTTGGGATGCGATCCACCGGGAAGATCTCAAGCTGGATTCTCTGTCTTTGGTGGAGCGGGGATTGGCAGATCGCATTGCGGAGGAAGCCAGTTTTCGGATTTGGCATATGCGGTTGGTGGAAACATTTGTGGCCGTGACGGGGCAATACGTGCGGGAAAAAATGACCGTCGATCGCTTTGCGGAAACCGTGATTTTGATGTGGCAAATGATTGCCAAGATCAAGGGAGAGCATCCGGGCTTTAATACGCCGAAGCTCGGCCAACAACGGGCGTACCTCACGATCGGACAGCCGATTTCTGTAACCGATCGCTGGGCTGACTATTCCCGCGATCGTAAATCCGCCAAACAGGCAGTTGCAACGTTGACCCAGGATTTGCAAACCGCTTTGGAAGCGATGATTCATTAAGTTGCATAGCCTGCAAGCTAGATAGACTGTGCGTTGATTCGTTGGGCTGATAAATTTGTGCACCTCAGCCCCGTCCTCAGAGATCCCTCCTCACCCCTGGGCCTCAGACCTGTGCCACAATAGTCAAGTATCCTAACTGATGTGTGTGTAGAGAGTGTAGAAGCTATGTTGACTCGACTGGCTGTGGATCTGGGCTTCTTGGTGACGGCCTTTGTGCTGGCTAGTTTGGTGGAATATTGGGTGCATCGACTGATGCATCAGCCCTATCGGTTAGGTGAAAAACATCGCGATCATCACCGTCGCAATGAAGGTCAAGGGGTGATTTGGGAATTTCGGGACTATGTGCTGGGAACCTGTGTCGTGATGGCCATTCCCTATTTTTGGTCGTGGGAGATTGGTCTAGCTTGGACGATCGGAGGAATTGCCTTCGCAGCCTTTGCGGCCTATGCCCACCAACTGCAACATGAAAATCCCCGTAAATGTTTCTGGATGTCGATGCCTGTGCATTATGTGCACCACAAGTATGGTATGTGGAACCATAATTTTGGGTTGGCGGTAGATTGGTGGGATCGGGTGTTTGGGACTTACAAGGTTGTTGATTGGTTAGATGAGAAAGAGTTGCAGCGTCCTGCGGCTGGTTTTTTTGCCTTGCGCTGGCTGTAAATAGAAAAATAATTGCTGTAAATAATCAAAAATAAAATAATGCAGAGTGTAAATGGATCTAAAAAAAACCAACTCTGCATTTTTTATTGCATCATTTTATAGAAATTTCGACATAACGGTATTCGATCGAAGGCAACATGTTAGGTTGTGGTCAGCCCCTCCCGTTCCCCTCTAGGAGGCTAAATGACTCACTTTTCTGCGGCTAGAGACCATTTTATCGCCTGCCATCAACATCCGATTAATCAAGCGCTCCATCACTTTGCAAATTTCACCGTCATTCTTGCGTTCGTTCTGGCATTGCTCCATCGGCTAGATTGGAAACTGGCAATTTTATTGATTTTGCTAACTCAACCGTTGGTTTGGGCAGGGCATGCAGTGTTTGAAAAAAATCAACCCGCCTTTATCAAATATCCCGGCATTACGATTTTGGCGTCGCTTTCCTGGTCGTTCGATCGTGTATTTGGTTTGAAGGATCTCTGGTTACATTTTGCAAAATCGTCATTTTCACCGGACTAATCCATAAACAGGATTGTCACAGCAATTCATTCATACAGGAGTACAGCCATGTATCAAGATTTACTGGTGATTGATGCCGATGCTCACAAATTAGAAAATCCTTTAGTCATTCGGGATTATATTGAACCGGAATATCGCGATCGCACGAATTTGATTGTCGATCGTCTAGGTGATCAGCGAATGCAGATCCAGGATTTTAATCCCAAAACGGGATGTAACGATTTGGTGCGTATCTATCCCCAAGCCCAAGGGTTGGGTAAAGGTGGGTTTCGCAATTTACATCCAGAAACCACCCTGGGGGCAATGTTCAACCGGGCTCGGATCGAACATATGGATCAGTATGGCATTGATGTCCATGTGATTTATGGAACGTGGAATTTAAGTTTTGGGAGTTACCTCGATCGGGATTTAGCGATCGCGCTTTGTCGGGCCTATAACAACTACATGGCGGAGGATTGCCGGGGCTATGATGGGCGCTTGAAGCCGATCGGGGTGCTGCCCATGCAGGATGTGGCGGAAGCGGTCAAGGAAATGCATCGCTGTGTCAATGAGTTGGGTATGGTCGGGATTTCGCTGCCGCCCAATTTGCCGATTCCCCATCCCGCTGCTCCAGAAGCGTTTCCAGAAATTCGCACCTGTAAAACGCTGAGCCATCCAGACTTTGAACCGATTTTGCAAGCGGCGGTGGATTTGGATGTGGCGATCGGGTTGCATGGTGGCCCCGGTTCCTACATGGTGGGGGGCTTAGCGGATCATTTGGAAACCTTTGTGCTGAGTCATATTTTTGTGCAGCGCAACCAGCAACAGTTGGCGTTGGCCCGGATGGTCTTTGATGGTGTGTTTGAGAAGTTTCCAACGCTGCGGGTTGGCTTTTTAGAAGGCGGCTGTGGTTGGGTGCCAGACCTTGCCCATGCCTTCCATGAACACTGGGAGAAACGCATTCGTGATTTCGATCCCCACCATCCCTATCGGCCTTCGCTAATGGAATTTACAAAGCTGATGGTTCGAGAACGGGGAACACACAACAACAGTAACATCATCAGTCAGGCCAAAAATTTATTTGACCTGCTGTGGACGCGGGAACACGATCCGGAAAAGATTAATGATGCGAGTTTGTTTGAACATTGGGATCTGAAACATCGCGATCCGATCGAATACTTCCAGCGGGGACAAATTTTTGTGTCCTTTGAATCCGATGATCCGGCTCCGGTGTATTTACCGATCGCGATGGGCGAAACGGGGAAACAGTTGGCTTGTTTCTCCGGGGACTATGGCCATTGGGATGGAGTGTTACAGGATTGCGTGCAGGCGGTGGCCGATCGGGTAGACGATCGGGCCTACTTGGAACGGTTATTGAGTGGCAATGCGCTGGATCTCTATGGTTCACGGCTGCGGGATTCATTGCCGATGAGAGCGGATTTACACGCGATCGGGGCAAAGTAGGCAAGAGGAAACCACAATCTGACCCATAAGTTCCTATGCCATGGCCTCTCACCCGCTATGGCATAGCCTATTCCAGGACTAAAAAACTAATGGTCTAAAACATGGCCTGAAAACTAATAAATTCCTACCGAATTCGAACAAAGCCCGTCTGCTCCAACAATCCCTGCCCTTGGCCACTGAGCAACAGGTTGGCGTAGGCTTGTCCTACCTGCTGCGATCGCTGCCCATCCTGCTTAAACACCACATACAAATTGCGGGTCAATGGATAATCACCATTCTGAAAGGCTTGATGATTCAACTGATTCCGCTGTGCAGGGCATTGGCTACTGTCAATCAGAGGTTCGCGATAGGGCGGCACAAATTGCCCTGCGGCGCGACCCAGGGGTAATGGCTTAATCGTGCATTGCGGGACAACTTCCGGCGCAGACGCAAAATAAATACTACCTGCCGTTGCGCCTAACCGTTGCAGGGCTTGGGTGGTCGTATCAACAAACTGTACCCCAGGGCTAAAACTTCCCCCACCCAGGACCGATTCCATGAAGAGATCGACCGTTCCCCCCGATCCTGGTTTGCGGGATAACGGCACGATCGGGAGATTGGGGCCTCCCACTGCCTGCCAATTGGTCAGTTGCCCGGTGTAAATGGCCTTCAATTGATCGAGGGTCAGTCCTGGTACATTCAAGCTAGGATTGACCGCCACCGCCAAGCCATCGATCGCCACTGGAATTTCTAGCAAGTTCAGTCCCAATTGTTGTGCCTGCTGTTGTTCCTTTGTATTCACGGGGCGCGACGTTTGGGCAAATTCAATTTGCCGATTCAATAACATTTTGATGCCGCTACTGGTACTGGCAGCTTCCCCGCTAGGATTGACATAGCTGAGGCGAAATTCCGATCGAGCCGTCTGAAGGGCGGAATCTACTGAAAGGCGAATCGGAGCCCAGGAGGTGCTACCCCCATAGCGAAATTGTCCCGATGGAACATCCTTGACGGCACTCAACGGCTGATTGTTATTGCTATTCGTTCCCGTACTTGTCCCCGAATTGCTGCCATTTTGCAAGACCTGTCCCAGATTCTGACCAGATTTCTGCGTAAACCACCAAACTCCACCACCCACCACTCCCACGGTGACCAAGAGTGCGCCAAGTAATGCAGGGACATCATTTTTCTGGGACATAGGTCAACCTAATCCAACATGCGGTGTAAAACAACAGGTGCAAAACAATCAGGTGTAAAACAAAATCAGGTGTAACAACTTTGGCCCAACCTACACAGATTTGGCCCAACCCACCCAGAACCAGGCTTCGAGACAAGACTATGCTTTAAGGCAAGGTTTATCGGGAAGCTGCTTTATTTTAGAGGGCGGATCTCAGTTTGCCCCAAGTCTCTGGCGATACAGTCACGAAACGAAAACTCAGCCAACAAAAACTCAGCCAACAAAAACTCAGCAACGACTCGTGAGATAGGCTGGATTTTGGCAAGATTGCGGGGTCTTCAAAAGAAAATCCCCAGCAAACGGTAAACCAGCAGAAAGAAAATCGTCACAATCAAGCATCCGCCTGCCAGCAACAGCGCCCCCATCCAATAGACCAAGCTAGGACGCAGAAACCACCACACCAATCCTCCCGTCAACCCGGCAAGAATGACCAAATCAACTTTCTCGATCGTGCGGCGATATTGCAGAAAGACCACAAGGAGCGCTAGGGCCAGCCAAGCGATCGCCCGTGCTTCTAACGGAATCGGTAACGGCAACCGATAGAGTACGATCGCCAACAACCCACCCTCAAAGCCCGTAAAGGCGGCACTGCCTAAAATCGCTAAGGTCGATCGGGGGGGGACCGTGGGCACGATCGCGGGTGTGGACTGAACGGCTGCTTTCTGGGCTGCTTTCTGGGCTGCTTTCTGGGCCGCCTTCTGAGCCGCAGACGATCGGGCGGGCGGGGGGATAGGAGCTGGCGACCCTTGCTGTACCGTGGTCGATTGTGGGGGCGGGGCGGGCATCGGTGGCGGCGGCATAACCTGCGATGGCTTTTGCTGGGGTTGCAGGGCTAACAACACCTCCGCCGCAGACCAGTAGCGATCACTGGGAGAATGTTGCAGCATCTTGCTGAGAATGGTCGCTAACGGTGCCCCGATCGAGATATAGCGCTGCCACTGCCAGGAGTTAGTGCTGGCGTCGTAGAGCGCTGTGGGGGGCTTTCCCGTCAACAGTTCCAAGCAGGTGACTGCGAGGGAATATAAGTCCGTTGAAAAAAAGACCTCGCCCCCGGCCATCTGTTCCGGCGGGGCGTAACCGGGCGAAAAAATACTGGTTGAAGCTTTTTGTCCAGGGCTGGCGGAACTGGCTGCGGCCACCTTAATGGCCCCGAAGTCGAGGAGATACAGCCGCCCTTTGCGACTGCGCATGATGTTAGACGGCTTGATGTCGCGGTGAATCGTATTCCCTTCATGGACAAAACTGAGGACTTCCAGCATCGATGTCAGGACTTCCCGAACCTCCGCTTCAGAGAAGGCCCCCCGCCGGTGCAGCTCCTGTTCTAAATCTTCACCGTCGATGTATTCCTGGACGATGTAGAAATAGGTTTCTGTGGCACCAACACTGGATCCTGGGACATCCAGATCAAAAAAGGCATAGAGGTCAGGAATTTGAAAATGGTCTTGGCCAATTTTTTCGAGAATCTCTGCCTCGCGGACAAACAGATCGTGGGCCAGTTGCAGTTGGGTAGGATTGAGTTGGGCTGCTGGTTTGAACTGTTTCACGACGCAGCGACGCATCCCCGGCGTGTAGCGATCGCGGGCTAGATAGGCCGCCCCAAAGCCTCCCTGCCCCAGCAACTTTTCCGGCAGGTAGCGATCGGCCAAAATCAAGGGCATCCCGCAATTGGTGCAGAACTTTTGCCGGGTTGCTTTCAGAACCCCCGGATCACTTAATTCACCAAAAACGTTTTGTGGGCGCTGACAACCCGGTCGGGTGCAATACAGTTCCATAGCAGCAATCAGGAAGTTAGCAAGAGTTTCCCCAGCGGGTTGCACGGGAGTCTCCTAGGATGGAGGGCGATCGACCCCTTCTCTACCCTAACCCACAGGTTGAACCGAAGTCTCTCCTAGGAGAGACTTCTACGAGGAGACAGGCTCACTGGCCCACAGAATCCTTTGCTAGATTGTTTGCTAGCCTTCCCCGTCCGCTTCTGCCACCACTTCTGGGACAAAAGCTTTATCCCGTTTATCAAAATTGACGGGCAAACTGGTGAACTGGGGCAGGATTTCCTTGCAAAAGGCATCGGCAGCCTTCGATCGATAGCGGTTAGGGTTAATAATCACCGAGAGCATACGCCGCACCTCCATCCCTTCGATCGGGGCGCGGTGCAGAATCCCCATTTGCAATTCTTTCTCGATCGCCGAAAGGGATAAAAAGGCTGCCCCCAAACCGGACTGCACCGCCGTTTTAATCGCTTCAATGGAATTCAATTCCATCTCAATTTTTAGGCGACGGGCTTCAATGCCCCAGCGGGCTAGCACTTGGTCAATCACTTTACGGATGGTGGATTGGGAATCCAGGGCAATGAATTGCAGGCGATAGAGATCCTCTTTCTGGATCACCGTTAAGCGAGCCAACGGATGGGAGGGGGGCAAGATCAATGCAAGTTCGTCTTCAGCGTAGGGAATAATGTCGAGGGAATCTTGCAGTTCTGGAGGCACTTCTCCCCCAATAATGGCTAAATCAATTTGTCCATTGGCGACACTCCAAGAGGTGCGTCGAGTGGAGTGAACATGGAGTTGTACAGCAACGTCAGGATATTTCTGGCGGAAGAGGCCAATCATCCGGGGCAGGAGATAGGTGCCAGTGGTTTGACTAGCGCCAATGATCAGCGTTCCCCCTTGCAAATTTTGCAAGTCTTCTAACGCTCGGCAGGTCTCCTGACACAAAGTTAAAATTTTCTCTCCATAATTGAGGAGGAGGTGGCCAGCTTCGGTCAGTTGGGCCCGCCGCCCACCCCGATCGAATAACGGGACATCCAGTTGACGCTCTAGGTTTTGTACCTGCAAGCTGACCGCTGGCTGAGATACATACAAACTGTCGGCTGCACGCTTGAAGCTACCCTCAGCGGCAATCGCCTTGAGAATACGTAACTGATCCAGCGTAAAAGGAAGGTCAGACATATCGGGTCAAAGGGGGGTAAGGAAGCGATCCCGTTGATTTCATATCGGAGCGATGGGCTGTGTAGCTAATGAATGCAACAAAACGTAACAGCGGTATGAAACCAGAGATTGTGAAGGATTTTCTGAATGTACCAGGAATTCTGGGGATTGCTTTATTAGATAGACAGTCTCCCCTCTATTTCTGTGGCATCGAAACTCCGTTCCATCTCCAGCAAACCACAGTTCTGGAACAGGGATTGCGACAAATTTTGGCGACGATGCCCGATTCCATTAAAGAATTTGAGTTACAGTTTCAGACCTATCGGATCCATATTTACCGATTTGTGAATACCGCAACGGTTTTGATTCTGACCCAACCGCAACTGAAACCAGTCCACTATCAGGGAGTCTTAGATCCTTTATTAGGGTGGGTGCAAACCAGTCGTGAAGGGGCGATCGCGCAGTTTCGAGAGATTACAGAACAAATCCTACCCCCTGCTCAGCCTGCCTCCGTCGCTTCAGTCGTTTCCTCTGATGCTGGTCTGCCAAGAGTCATCCCGGAGGTTATCCTGCCGGAAGCCATCCTGCCAGAAGCCATTCTGCCTACTCGTGCTGTGTCATCGCAGCCCAGCCTCCCAGCGCCTTCTAACGCGGTGGTAACGCCTCGCCCCGACGTATCCCAGAAGCCGCAATCCGCTCCTCCCACAGTGCAGGGCGCAATTCGTTTGCAAGAGCAAATTGAAGCGTTTAATGAACTGAGTCAGATTGCAACGCAATATTTGGGGAACGCTATTATTGCGAACCATCTGTCCCGATCGCGGCCTGATGTACCTTGGCTGCAACAGTTCTCGATCGATCGCACTGCTCATCTCAGCTTTAACGGAGACGCCAAACAAGTTGTCCAGCCCATGAGTGAGGCCGAAATTAATGACATGCAACAGTGGGCTAAGGCGTTTATCAACCAATGTTCGCGTGTCATTCGCGATTTTCCGCTGCTAGTTAAACAGCAAAGTTCCGGTGGTTACGCACAATCCCGATTGTTGACTTAAATTTATATTTCTTAAAATTAATACAGCCTATTCCAGGAGATCCCATGGCCAAAGTTGTCCGTCTTGAACCCATTTCCCAGGAAACCTCGGTGGAAACCAACGGGAATCTTCTTTCCGTTCTAATTAGCAAAGATCTCGATGTGTTACGAGAATGCGGTGGGCGAGGGATGTGCGCTACCTGCCACATTTACGTGAAAGATGGCATGGATAAGCTGTCTGGGATGAATCGTCGGGAACAGCGGACGTTGGAAGTGATTACCTCCTGTCAGCCGAATTCCCGTCTGGCCTGCCAAGCAAGAGTATTGGATAACGGGGTAGTGGTGGAACTGCCACCGGGGATGTACATTAATTCGATTAAGGATATTGAAGATTTGATCGGTCGTCGGGCGGAGCAGGATTTACTGCACCCACTGACCGGGAAGGTGCTGGTGGAGGCCGGGAAGTTGATTACCCGATCGACCCTAAAGGCGATCGAAGACAACAACAGCTTCAACATGGGCGACTATTTCGCCAACTCGTCGGGTCTGTAGAGTCTTCCTAGCCCACCGCATCGCCCTCGCTTGGAGACTTGCAGTTTTGATGTAAGTCTCCAAAATTGCTAGCTCTGAGATGCAGCTTGGGATTCAAGACGGGATTCAAGACGGGATTCAAGACGGGACTCAAGACGGGATTGATATTGACGATTCGACCAGCGAATCAGGCGAATCCAGAAGCGAAAACGGTGGGCAATTTCAGCGTAGGAAATTTCCGGTTGGGCCAGCAGGCTAAAGAGGGGCGGACTGATCCAACCAGGAAACCAGCGGCTGAGTTGACTTTGCAGGCCCATGGCAAGGTTAAAGATCAAGGACAACCCTTTGGCTTGGGGGCGCAAATGGGCATTCAAGTCCGTAATGGCATGGCCTTCCTTGACCTGCTGGGTGGAATATTGGGAGAGTACCGTGGGCAGATGATCCGCCTCACTTTGTAACAGGCGATCGAGGGCCACGACATCGGCAAAGGCTGCTTGGCACCCCTGGGCTAGGGCGGAGGACATGCCGTGGGCGGCATCCCCGATCAGTACTGCTTGGCCGGGGGTATCGTGGTAGCGGCTACAGCGAGTTTCGACAATGCTGGAAGGCCGCTGGTTGAATAGCGCTTGGGCCGTGGCATCGGCGATCGCTAAACCCGGTAACCACTGTTCAGCCATTTGTGTTTGAAAATCCTGTGGACTGGCGATTCCCGGCGGATTGCCGATCGCGCGATCGGATGCTTGCTGCCAAAACATCAGGACGCAGAGGCGATCGTCTAATTCGGGAATTGCAGCACCGGAGAATTGATTGGGAGGCTGACCGGGAAGGGAAATTGTTTGGCGGAAAAAGTAGGACGTATCGCTGGAAAATTCCGCTGGCCGGGGGACATGCAGGACTTTCCAAACGGCGTTGAAGTAGGACTGGTGGAAGTCGAAGCCCGGTTGTTTCAGGAAGGCATTGCGCACCCCAGAATGGACGCCATCCGCACCGACTAGTAAATCGTAGGATTGCTGCACAATGTTCTGGTCGGCTTTCTGGTCGGCTTGCGGGTTAGCTTTCTGGTCAGCTTGCGGGGCAGCCTGAACGATCGTCAGTTGCCGTTGCTTCAGATCAATCTCACGACAAGTTGCATTAAAAATCAGTTTGACTTGGCGATCGGGGTGTTTTTCCAGGCATTGCTCCAGGGTGTCTAACAGGGCAATACACAGGTGATTGCGATTAATCAGGAGGCTAAATTTTTCCGGATCGGAACTGCGTTGGAAGGTTTTCCATTGCTTTAGTTTTTGGGAATAGACTCCGGTTTGCCGAATTACCATTCCCCGTTGGCATACCGCTGGCCACAGTCCTTCGATCGCCTTCAGGTGGGCTTGGCCCCGTTCCGTTAGGCTAATGACAAAGGCGCGATCGGATGAATGCGTGGATGAATTCGCTGGGGAATCGGCCAATCGCGGATCACTGCGCTGGTCGTAAATCGTGATTTGGTAGTGGGGCGATCGGGCGAGTAACCGATGGGCTAGCAGTAACCCCGCTGGCCCCGCCCCGATAATGACAACTTGCATAGAGCAACTTAATGACGACAATCGGCCTAGGGACTCTGTGACGATCGATGCGGACTGGATTGAGACTCGAGACTACAGACCGGGTTCGAGACTACAGATCTGGCGTGGTTTGGGCAAACAGTGGGGCAAAGTCCGTGGTGACGATCGCGGTCGCATCGTTCTCGGGCTTAGAAATCACATCAAAGGCTTTGTTTTTGGCAGTGGGGCAGCGCAGCGCCTGCACCACTACTTCCGCCACATCGGCACGGGGAATCGAGGGCGCAATACCGTTGGGGGCTTGGGTGAGCAACACATCATCTTTCCCCACTAGCAATTCCCGCACTCCACCGGGTTGATCCAGCAAGCCCCCGGCGCGAATAATCGTATAGTCAACGCCAGAGCCAATCCCAGCGTCGATTAAGTACGCTTCTGCCTTGCGTTTCCAAATCAAAATATTGCCCTGTCCCAGTTTATTGAGGGGATGGTTTTCCTGGGTGCCGCCCATGGAGCCAACTAGGACAATGTGCTGCACCCCAGCGGCGATCGCGGCGTCAATTTGGTTGATCTGACCTTGGTAATCAACGGCTTCGGGCATTCCCCCTGGTTCAAATTCAAACTCTGGTCGTTCTCCGGGCGCAGGGGGCGCTTTCATGCGGGGAGTCGCACTGGTCAGGATGACTAGGCAGTGGCAACCCTCGAGGGCAGCGGTGAGGGTGTCCTTGGCGGTAATATCCCCGAAAAAGAAGCGATCGACGGAACCAAAGAGATCCTGAGCCTTGGCTTGCGATCGGGCAAAGCCAAAGGCATTAAATTCCTCGGGATGTTGCAAGAGTTTTTGCAAAACGAGGGCTCCTGTGCGCCCGGTGGCCCCTGTGACTAAAACCTGTTTCAACGCCATAAATCTGGGGGAAATTTGTGTTGTTAACCATCAACCATTGTCGATCATACCAACCCTCGATTTCCCAAAGGTCAATTGGCCAGAATTCTAGTGAGTGGGTGCCCAAAGTCTATGGTTCGATGGCGATCGATGACCTCAACAAATCAATGGCTGTAACCATGGGTTGTAACCATGGGCAATATTTATTGGTGATATTTATCACCGATAAATATCACCAATAAATATTGCCGATAAATATTGCCGATTAAAAAATCCCTCTGCCAGTGCTGGAGAGGGATCAAGAAGAGATCTTTCAGGTTCTGGAGTCTAAACCACTTCCGAAGTCTCTTCCACTTCTACTTGGGGTTGGGGATTGAACTGGAACAACGAGTACACTACATCACGGCGGATGTTGATCATCATTTCCAAGAACAATTCGTAGCCTTCGCTCTTATATTCAATCAATGGATCCTTTTGGCCATAGCCCCGCAGCCCCACTGACTCCCGCAGGCCGTCCATCCCTTGCAGGTGCTCCCGCCAGAGGGTATCAATCCGTTGCAGGATGAAGAATCGTTCTGCTTGGCGCATTAGACCGGGCTGGAGTTGATCGATTTCCACTTCCTTGAGGTCGTAGGCAATCCGGATCTGCTCATGCATGAAGGTCTTAATTTCTGCCATGGACAGGTCGATTAATTGCTCAGGTTTGAGATCTGCGAGCAGATAGACAAACTCCTGGGTTTTGGACACCAGCTTGTCCAGTTCCCATTCTTCGGAGGGCAGTTCGGGATTGATATACGCTTCCACGATGTCATCCATGGTGCGTTCGGCGTATTCAATCACCAATTCCTTCAGGTCTTGTTGTTCGAGCACCCGACGACGGACGGCGTAAATGGCTTTCCGCTGGTTGTTCATCACTTCGTCGTATTCAAAGACCTGCTTCCGGATGTCGTAGTAGTAGGTTTCAACCTTCTTCTGCGCCCCTTCCAGCGATCGTGTGAGCATTCCTGACTCGATCGGCATATCTTCTTCCACGCGGAAGGCATTCATCAAGCCTGCCACCCGATCGCCGCCAAAAATCCGCAACAGGTTGTCCTGCAAACTCAGGAAGAACTTGGTGGTACCGGGGTCACCCTGCCGCCCAGCCCGACCGCGCAACTGGTTATCGATCCGGCGGGATTCGTGCCGCTCTGTCCCGATTACATGCAGCCCCCCTAGGTTGACCACTTCTTCGTGTTCCCGATCGGTGAAGCTATCGTACTCACCGCGAATCTTTTTATAGGCTTTCCGCAGGGCTTGGATCACCGGGTCTTCCGTAGGTGCTTTTTCCGCTGCCGTGGCGATCTTATCTTCCGCTTCCAGTTCCGCTAGGCTGCGTTCGCCGTACTCCTTCACAGCGAGATCAACGGCAGCTCGCAGCAGATCTTCCGCTTCCTTAGAAATTTCGATCGGGAAAATTTCAGGACTGGCTTTCCAGGTTTTCACCTTGCGTCCAGCCCCAAAGCCTTGGCCACCCTCGCGACCACCGGGGACAAAGCCCTGTCCGGCAAAGTCCATGTCATCTTCCGGCGCAACAATCCGGGGCATGAAATACTCCCGAATTTTTAACCGCGACATATAGTCGGAGTTCCCACCCAGGATGATGTCCGTTCCCCGACCGGCCATGTTGGTTGCGATCGTCACTTGGCCTTTGCGTCCGGCCTGAGCGACAATTTCCGATTCCCGTTCTACATTTTCAGGTTTGGCGTTCAGCAGGTTATGGGGCACCCGCAGTTCCGCCAGCAAACCGGAGAGCAGTTCCGATTTTTCCACACTAGTGGTGCCCACCAGCACAGGTCGCCCGCTTTCGTGCATTTCAGCGCATTCCTGGGCGATCGCTTGCCACTTGGCTGGCTCCGTTTTGTACACCACATCAGAGAGATCCTTCCGCTGCCGGGTGCGGTTGGTGGGAATAATCGTTACTTCCAGGTTGTAGATTTTTTCAAATTCCGCTTCTTCCGTTTTGGCGGTTCCCGTCATTCCGGCTAACTTGGGATACAGCAGGAAGAAGTTTTGGTAGGTGATGCTGGCCAGGGTCTGGGTTTCGTTTTGGATTTCCACCCGTTCTTTGGCTTCGATCGCTTGGTGCAGGCCATCACTCCAGCGCCGACCCGGCATCACCCGCCCGGTAAACTCATCCACAATGACAATTTCATCATTGCGGACGATGTAGTTCACATCTTTGATAAACAGTTCTTTTGCCTTGATGGCATTGAAAATGTAGTGCGCCCAGGGATCTTTGGGATCAAACAGATCTTTGACGCCTAGGAGTTGTTCTGCCTCGATGAAGCCTTCGTCGGTGAGGAGAATGTTCCGCTGCTTCTCATCTACCTCGTAATGGTCATCCTTATTCATCCGTAAGGCGACTTCTGCCGCGCCCATGTATTTCTCCGTGGGACGCTCCACTTGACCGGAAATAATCAGCGGGGTGCGGGCTTCATCAATCAGGACGGAATCCACTTCATCGATGACGCAGTAATTGAAGGGGCGCTGCACCACCTCCTGCATCGAGGTCGCCATGTTATCCCGCAGGTAGTCAAATCCCAATTCGCTGTTGGTGGCATAGGTGACGTCGCAGGCATAGTTGCGTCGCCGTTCCTCCGGAGTCATACTCTGCTGGATCAGCCCTACGCTCAACCCGAGGAAGCGGTGCACCTGTCCCATCCATTCTGCATCCCGGCGAGCCAGGTAATCATTCACCGTCACCACATGCACCCCCCGTCCCGTCAGGGCGTTGAGGTAAGCAGGCAGGGTGGATACTAGGGTTTTGCCTTCCCCGGTCTTCATTTCAGCAATTTGGCCATTGTGCAGAACGATACCGCCCAGCATCTGCACATCAAAGTGGCGCATTCCCAGGACACGCTTCCCGGCCTCCCGCACGACGGCGAAGGCTTCGGGCAACAGATCGTCGAGCATCTGTTTGCGCTCGTTGTCGTTTTTGGCCTTGTCCAGTCGCTGCCGAAACTCTGCCGTTTTCGCCACGAGTTCCTGATCCGACAGGGGAGCGATCTCCTCTTCTAGGAGTTTGATTTCTGTAACGATCGGTTGGAACTTTTTGAGCTTACGGGCATTGGGGTCGCCCAAAAGAGCTTTCAGCATGGCGGAGACTAGTGACCGTTTATCAAGTGGATTCTTCTGATGCGATGGCGCATAGAGGCTCGAGTTTCCAGGAAACCCAAGTCTCTCAATCCTATCACTTCGTTTCCCTTGGGAACGGTAGAGATGACCGCACTCAAGCAGAACTCGGCCCACTCCCTGTGCAAAAAGCAATAAAAGTGGGATAACTCCAAGACATTAAAAATATCCAGAAGTTTTTCCCACTGATTTTAGATTGCAACTCTGAATGACGGACTACTAGCAATCAGTAGCAGCTTTGAGCTGATGGTTGAACTGATGAGAGTACCCTCTCACTAGTTGTCGGACTAGTTGTCGGATTCCCCTTGGGCGTTTGCCGCATCGGGGCCAGCATGAATGGCTACAATTCTGCCGCCAAGACGGTTAATCCGCTGCATCACTTCGTTCATCCGGTTAAAGGGCACCTGAATCAACGTTGTGCTGCTCTTGCGAATTTCGTGGTTGTTTTGGGCAGTTTGCTCACTCTGCCGTAGCCCTTCCACTTCATACACAAAGGTGCGATTGTTGGACGTGGTGCTAGAAGCTCGGGTGAGAACAGATTGTCCAAGCATGCAAATAACCTCCTGAATACGCTGAGGACTAAACTTATTGAGCGAGGGTTACGCTGGCTACTTTGCCGCCCAATTGGTTAATGCGTTGGAGTGTGCTCGACAATTGATCGTAGGGCACCACAAATTCGGTGTTGCTACGACGCACTCGAGGATAGCGAGGCAGGGAAATGCCCGATACTTCGATGCGGTACAGTCGAGTTCCGGTTCCGTACATCGGGACTGCAAAGGCTCGGCTGGGCGCAACGCTCCGAGTCGCTGGTTTGTAAGAGAACCCAGCACCTGCACCCGAAGGGCTGACGACTGCCGAGGCAGAATTGCGAGCCAGTTCCGTTGCTAGACGCGACGAAGCCCCACCCACTTGGGAGCGATCGCTGGTCGCATAGCCACGATACAGTTTGAACATCCGGGTGAAACCAACCATTTTCTGGCCAGTTTGGGTGGAAAATCCCCGATAGTAAGGTACGATGTTGTCCCCAAAGCTGGCATCGTATTCATTGGAATCAATGAAGGAATCGATGTCCGCATCGTACCCTTCGTTTTGGTAGCGATCGAGGTGTTCAATCACTTCCGCTTCATCATAGGGAGCCCGTCCCAGCAGATGTTTGAAGTTCAGCTCGATCACGCGGGTTTGGAAGTGCGGATAGAGGAACTTGTTCTTGTAGAGCTCGGATTTAGCCAAGGCGCGCACGAATTCGCGAACCGTTAATTGGCCATTCACCAAGAGGGACTCCAGCGCGGTCAAACGCTCCGAGGCCATCAGGTGATCATTGCCCAAAACCTGACGGTAAATCGCATTGATGACGACTTTTGCGTCGGTTGCCGTAAAGTTAGGACGCAACTCGATCGGCGAAGCGTCACTAAAGGGCGCACTTCCCAAGCGAGATGCAGCAGTTGTAATTGCCACAGCGTATTCTCCTTAAAACACAATTCAACGGTTCATCCACTGCCAATCCCATGGTGTCATGACGCGATATAATGCGCACTGAACATGCAAGGTATCAATGAGCCCACTGGGTTTGTCCAATCATCAAATTAAGTGAATGATTATCAACGCAGCAGTCGATTCAATCAGACAATAACTAATTGATTGACAAACTAGACAAACTTAATACCCTGCTATGTGCATTAATAATGCGGAATAATTGATAAGCATCATGCCGCCAAAGAATGGCAAAGAACACCTTTAGCATAACAATATCAAGAACACTCCATAGGACTGTCATTGATATCAATGATGATGTTCTGAGTGCCTTCCGTGGCAATGCTGACTGACAGAGGATGGAACCCTATTTCCATTTAAGCAGGGGAAACGCTCAAAACTCGACTACCCCGTTGATTCAACCGTTGCAGCGAAGCCGACAACTGTTCGTAGGGGACGAGGTATTCACTAATACTCCGACGAATTTGAGTCGTCCGACTGCTGGCTGCTTGATTAACACGGATGCGATAGAGTTGGTTACGATCGCCGCCGGTGTTACCCGTCAGTTCACCCCCTAAGGTGGCTGGCCGCAAGGGACTCGCCAGATTCAGAGCGACTTCTTGACTGAGGGCACCCCCCCGACGCACGTTCCCCTGGGCCCGATCGCTGTTGGCATAACCGCGATACAGTTGGAACAGGCGATTAAACCCGATCGTCGTGTGGCCCGCTTGGGTGCTGAATCCCCGATGATAGGGCACAACCATGTCGCCAAAATTCGTCTGATATTCCTGGGAATCCAAGTAAGAATTGATCTCAGCTTCATAGCCATGATCAATGTAGAGATTCACATGTTCAGAAATCTCAGCCTGATTGTAAGGCGCACGACCTAGCAAATGCTTGAAGTTCAATTCAATGAATCGCAATTGCGAGGTAGAGTAGAAAAACTTTTGGCGATACAGTTCTGAATTTGCCAGGGTTCGCACAAAGTCCCGAACACTGATATCTCCCCGACGCAGCAGGGATTCCGCACCAACCAACCGCTCCGACTGCATCAAATGTTCATTACCGAACACCTGACGGTAAGCAGCACAAATCACGGCTTGAACTTCATCTTCCGTCGCGTTCATTCGGAGTTCCGTCGGCGAAGAAGAGACAAAGGGTTCAATACCGAGTTGTTGAGCCGTCATTGAACTGGTCATGATAAGCTCCTGAAAAATTGGCTTTAGAAAAAGCTTGCCCAGAACATTGGCTACCTGACGATGCAGCGTTATGCGCTACACCAACAGCCATCCAACATTCTGGGCAGGAACTAACCCTTAGCTCAGGGCGTTGATTGCGTAGTCGATGTAGGAGTTCGCTTCAACAGCGGGATCTCCAGACAGACCATGGTTAGCCTTGACATACTTCAGGGCTTCAACGTACCAGCTAGGAGACAGGTCGAAGATCCGGTTGATTTCAGCGACACCTGCGATCAGGTAGTCATCCATGGGGCCAGTACCACCAGCGATCAGGCAGTAGGTGACCATGCGGATGTAGTAACCGATGTCACGAGCGCACTTGTCTTTACCGCGTTGGGTAGAAGCAAAGTTGTTGCCCGACATGGTGGTGGTGTAGGGGAAGCGTTGGTAAACAGCGTTTGCTGCACCATCAGCCAAGGACTTAGCTTTGCTGCTGAGTGCTTTCGCAGCTTCTAAGCTAGCAGCAGCTTGACGGTAGCGACCAAATGCAACTTGCAGTTCAACGGAGCTGAGGTAACGTCCTTGAGAATCTGCTGCAGCAACTGCTTCGGTAAGGGGAGTTTTCATATTCGACTAAAGCCTCTTAATGAAATGTTTGCACATTACCCAGTGCGAGCTCTATCAAGCTCACATCACTGGACAGAAATGTCGTAAACCAAATAAGGAATACTTTGAGGGCCTCTAGAAACCTCGGTTTCTAGCCGACAGCAGCAGCAGCGCGATCGAAGTAGCCACCCAGTTCAGCCATCAAGGAGCTGCAATCGCCTTGGGTTACACCCGCGCGATCGTTAGCAATGCCGATTGCCGTAGCCTTCATTTTGTTGACAGCTTCAGCAACGGAACCACCGGGCACACCCAGAGCCAAGTAGGTTTCGCGCAGACCGTTCAGGCAGCGATCGTCCAGAACGCTAGCATCGCCAGTGAACACAGCGTAGGTCACATAGCGCAGAACGATGTCCATATCGCGCAAGCAAGCAGCCATCCGACGGTTGGTGTAGGCATTCCCACCCGGTGCAATCAGTTGAGGCTGTTCATCGAACAATGCACGAGCTGCATTCGCAACAATCGTAGACGCATTACCCGTAATGCGGTTAACCACATCCATCCGCTTCGGGCCATCTTTCACCATAGCCAGCAATGCATCGATTTGAGCATCGCTAACATAATCACCACGAGCATCTGCTTGAGCAACTACTTTTGTAAATGCATCTAACATGCAATTTTCTCCCTATTTAAAGGCGTTTATACCCTAGCCTCCCCAAAACTCCCCCAGTGTCTTCTGTCTATTCCCACTGGCAAGGCTTATTTGACGGTGTAGCCCAGGGCTGGAGCCGTGAAAGACTCAAAACTGTGAGCAAACATACAAACAAGCACCACAAAAGTGGTATCATAGACATAACTTAACAAAAAGTCACTTGAGGAACTTGGACTCTGGCTTAGCAGAGCTCAGAGTTCAAGTTGGTTCTTAACCAGGTGATTTTGATTTAATCAGGTTGTTTGTGCAATCGATGTGCAATTTAATGAGAAACATTGTGTAAATTTGTAAAGTCTAACAGGGTCTGTGTATCGTAATTGATCCTGCTTGGCTGCAAGGAATGTGTGCCCCACCTCATTTGTTGGCTAAATAGCTTGCCAAAGGATCTCCTTTCCTGTAGGAGATTATCGTTTTCGAGTTTACATATCAGTCTATGGGGCCGGAGATCGGCAACGGTTAGGGGGTTCCTGCTGAAGAATGAATGTAACAGTCAACCATAACAATGTGAAGAATGATTGATTAGTTTTTGGTCATTGTTGTATTCCTTCACAATTTGGGTCACAGTAAAGTCGAAATTAAGCTGTCATCCATCGGAAAAAGTTGCAATTAAGGCAGACTCAAGGACGTTGTCCTAATGTAAATCTTTTTTCTCTAGTGACTTGTTTCGGATTGGGTACAAGCGTTAACACGCTTTAATCGATTAAAAATCCGATCGAATAGATCAATGCCTGCAACCGGTTTACACAGGTAATCATCGGCCCCGACTAAAAATGCCTGATGCTGGGTGCGAGAATCTGCAAAAACGGTCAGGAAGATAACGGGTAACCGTTGCCAGCGTGGATCACTGCGTAGAACTTGGCAGAGTTCCAATCCGCTCATGCCGGGCATCTGAATATCGAGTACCACTGCGTCGGGCTGAATTGTTTCTAAAACGCTCCAAAGTTGTTGGGCATCATTCAAGGTAGAGACTGAAAGTCCCAACGATTGCAGTTGAGTGGTGAGGGTGCGTAACACGATCGGATCATCATCCACTAACAAAATACGAGTTTCGGGGGGTAAATGGCGTTGCTGAGACGTCGCCCGCACTGCATTGAGAATACTTTGGGGGGATGAGAGCCGTGACAGAATACAAGTTCCACCCTGGCGAATAATTTCTAGCCGCTCATCACAGGTGTTGACATTGGCAAGTACCACCGTAGGCACCGTAGGATACTGCAGCGCAAATTCCTTTAAAAAGGCCAGACTCTCTGAAGCGGGGTCGAGACCTATACCCCGTGCTGTCGGGACACAACCCAAAATCAGCCCTGTGGGTGTGCAATCAGACGCGGGATGGGAGGCGTAAGCTTTAGGGGCTTGTTGTTGTTGGAGCCAAGCTTGGGCCTCGGCCAGAGTCCCAAAGATTTTGGTCTGGAGTCCTTGCTGAATCCCCAACCGCGCTAATTTCTCCTGCATGTGGGAATCGGGATCAACGATGAGTAAACAATCCGTTGCGATCGTGGGAGTGGAGTCGGTGAGGGATGAATCGAGGGTTTGGCCCAGTTGATCCACGAGAGTTTGTAAATGGCTGGCATCGTCCGTTTCCAAGACCACGTCACTATGGAGCCACTGTTCCAGTTCCCGTGCAATTTCCATGCCTGCAAATCGTCCTAACGTTCCCAAGGTTCCCGCTAGGGTATGGGCTGCGCGGTTGGCTTGTTCCTGTTGATGAGGCCGCAAGGGGTGATCCTGTAATTCGGAGACCACTTCTTGCAGCATCTGAAACTGTTCACGAATCTTGGCTTGGCTTTCCAACCAAATTTGATCGAGTAAGGTTTGGTATTGCTGTTGTGGGTTGGGGCGATCGGCTAGGGGCTCCTGGGGAGGGCGAGGCACTGCCCAAAGGGAGGAACTGGAACGGTGTCCATTGTTGGTCGATGGATCTGTCGTTTCTAATTGACTCCAAGGGCCCGTGGCACTTAAAGCAGGTACCAGAGTTTCCTGGAGCGACTCTTCGATCGACGGTGTGTCCATCGGTTTCAGGTAGTAACCGCGTCCGTGGGCCGTGGAAATCAAATCCGGCGGAGCCCCCACCGCTGTCAACTTTTGTCGGAGTCGCCGAATGTGCGATCGCACGGTCGCATCGACCGGAAATTCCGCTGATGACCACAGACTTTCTAAAATCTCTTCGTTGCTGAAAACATGATGGCTTTCACGCAGCATTAATTCCAGCAGGGCATATTCCTTCGCACTGAGATTCAGGAGTTGCCCTTGGTAAGTTACTTCACAATTGCTGGGATTGAGCCACAGATCCCCCCAAATCAGGATGGGCAACGGATTACTGCTGCTCCGTCGGAGGAGGGCTCGAATGCGGGCAATCAGTTCAGCTTCGTCAAAGGGTTTGGTGACATAGTCATCGGCCCCGGCATCTAACCCTGTGATGCGAGCAATGGCCGTATTTTGGGCTGCGAGCAATAAAATTGGGGTGGTGTCTCCTGTAGCCCGGAGGCGTTGGCATAGGCTGATCCCGTCTAACTGGGGCAATTCTACGTTCAGAATGAGCAAATCATATTCATAGGTTGAAGCGTACTCCCACCCAGACAGCCCATCTGCGACCCCATCGATCGCATAGTGATGTTCCAACAATCGCTGGGTCAGGAGTTTACTAACGGTTGGATCATCCTCCACCAATAAAATTCGCATCAAGAACCTACCAATTCAATAGCTTGGTAATTTGCCCTGCTAATTCCAGTGCATTAAACGGTTTGGTAATGACCCCGTTTCCCCCTAGGTGATTGAGTCTATGGTGTTCGATCGTAGTTGTGATTCCAGTCAAAAAAATCACTGGAATGGATTGAGTGCTGGGATGTTGCTGTAGCGATCGAAACGTAGCTACACCATCCATGTTGGGCATCATCACATCGAGCAGAATGACATCGGGCTGTTCGATCTGAGCTGTAAGGATTCCTTCTATCCCAGAACTGGCAACCAAGACATCCCAATTACCTACCATGGGAAGGCCAAGCTGCACGACTTTTCGAATAGATTCTTCATCATCAATTATTAAAACGCGCTTAATGGTCATGGGGAAAGCATGATTTCAGAGGTCTTGCTACCATTAGCGCTTCTAACAAGCAGGATTTGTTGCGATGAATACCAGCATTTCTGAACAGAATCTCCTAGAAGATAATCAATCGATGATCAATTAGGACGTGAACAATTCAAGCCAACAACCATCTAAGTCAGGGACAAGCCAAGTCAGAAATCAACTAGGCCAAAAACTCAGATTGCTCTAGCCTAAAATCAGCCAATGACTCAGGTGATAAACCGAAATCAACGATCGAACACGTCATGCTGACGATCGTGATCCAGTTGCCCATTGATATTCACTCCCACGCCACGTGTGGCCTGTTACACAATAATTTATTAAGGATCTGGCAAGAAATGAAAAGATGATTTACAAAAATTAATAGATAGAGAAATTATCTGAGGACAATCAGCTTTGCTTCAACTAAACCGATATCGTCTTCTACTCATCAATTAATTTTAAATTCCATGGAGATCTGATTCAGATGGGGATGGTCGGTATCGTTGTCGTATAAAACAGCTAACCATGCAAAAAGCTAACCATGCAAAAAGCCCCCACCGAATCGGTGGGGGCTTTGGGTTAACTAACCAGTGCTAAACCAAATTAGCCTTGAAAAATTAACCGTTGATCGCAGGAGCTTGCAGTGCTACAGGTGCAGACTCGCCAGCAGCCAAGTCCAGAGGGAAGTTGTGAGCGTTACGCTCGTGCATCACTTCCATCCCCAGGTTAGCCCGGTTGATCATGTCTGCCCAAGTGGACACAACGCGACCTTCAGAATCCAGAATGGATTGGTTGAAGTTGAAACCGTTCAGGTTGAAGGCCATCGTGCTCACGCCCAGAGCGGTGAACCAGATACCCACGACCGGCCATGCACCCAAGAAGAAGTGCAAGGAACGGCTGTTGTTGAAGGAAGCATATTGGAAAATCAGACGACCGAAGTAACCGTGAGCAGCCACGATGTTGTAGGTCTCTTCTTCTTGACCAAACTTGTAACCGTAGTTCTGAGACTCGACTTCGGTGGTTTCACGCACCAAGGAAGAGGTCACCAGAGAACCGTGCATCGCGGAGAACAAGCTACCGCCGAAGACGCCAGCCACACCGAGCATGTGGAAGGGGTGCATCAGGATGTTGTGCTCTGCTTGGAACACGATCATGAAGTTGAAGGTACCGGAGATACCTAGGGGCATCCCGTCAGAGAAGGAACCTTGACCGATGGGGTAGATCAGGAAGACTGCGGCAGCAGAGGCCAGAGGCGCAGAGTAAGCCACGCAGATCCAAGGACGCATACCCAGGCGGTAGGACAGTTCCCACTGACGGCCCATGTAGCAAGCGCAACCGATCAAGAAGTGGAAAATGATCAGCTGGTAAGGGCCACCGTTGTACAGCCACTCATCGAGGGAAGCTGCATCCCAAATGGGATAGAAGTGAACCCCAATCGCGTTGGAGGAAGGGATAACCGCACCAGAAATGATGTTGTTACCGTAGATCAGCGAGCCAGCGACGGGCTCACGGATACCGTCGATGTCCACGGGGGGAGCAGCGACGAAAGCAATGAGATAGCAGATGGTTGCGGTTAGCAAGCAAGGAATCATCAGGGTACCGAACCAACCGACATAAATCCGGTTGTTGGTGCTGGTGATCCAATCGCAGTACCGATCCCACGCGCTACCTTCACGACGTTGAAGTGCTGTGGTCATAGGTTTGGATAATGGCTTGAATGAAGAACAAAAAATCCGTTCAACAAACAACTTATGTCTTTACACCTAGAAAAAGGCTTCAATCCAAAACTTGCTTGATGAGTTTTTTGGGGTAGTGAATTACCCACCCACATCTTATTGATACTGTTCTTTATTTTTCTAGTCTTTCTCCGTTAACTTTTATGTCTCAATGCATCAATCTGTTCACATCGATAGGCATTAAGACCTAGGATTAATCGACGTTGAAAATTTTTAGATTTTTTTAATAAATGAATTTTTGATCACTTGTGTTGCTTCAAAAGCTTGATCACTCGTTCTTGAATCTGAAAATAAAACATCTAACTCAATTTATCGAAATATTTTGCAATATAAGTATGATTAAGTTCATGAATTTATCGTCATACTCATTAATTCTTATTAATAAATTGATTCATAACTCTTATTGTTGTTGAGGATAAAAATTCACCTAACACAAAACGAAAGGCACTCGATCGAGTGCCTTCTGTCTTTTTCAAGGGGGAATGGGGGTGATTCCTGTCGCTGGAATTGAAAACGGTCTCGGAACAATCTCGAAATAACTCGAAACAAGTTGTCAGCAAGAATTAAGAAGCAACAATAATGCGTCCTTGTTCGCTGATGCTGTTGCGTTCGCTGATGATTACGCAACAGCCATTTCGAGTAATCCTTGAAACAGCGCTAAGCCATCCGTTGCGCCGATCGCGGCATCCGCCGATCGCTCCGGGTGAGGCATCATGCCCAGCACATTGCCCTGGCGGTTACAGATACCCGCAATATTATTCAAGGAGCCGTTGGGGTTAGCCGCTTCCGTCACATTACCCAAGGCATCACAGTAGCGGAACAGCACTTGCTGATTGTCTTCTACTTCCTTGAGGGTATCTGCATCGGCGTAGTAGCAGCCTTCCCCGTGGGAAATTGGAATTGTGACCACAGCGCCCGATCGATAATTTCTTGTCCAAGGCAAATCATTCCGTTCCACTCGCAAGGGCGTACGATCGCAGATGAAGTGTAGATCGCGATTGCGCATCAACGCACCGGGTAGCAATCCCACTTCCGTCAGAATCTGAAAACCGTTACAAACGCCCAAAACGTATTTCCCTTGAGCGGCATGGTCGATCGTGGCTTGCATGGCCGGAGAAAACCGCGCGATCGCCCCACAGCGCAAATAGTCGCCGTAACTAAACCCACCGGGCACAATCACCACATCCAGATCCGACAAATCCCGCTCTTCGTGCCACACCATGTGCGTCTCTTGCCCAAGGATGCCACGGGTCACCCAGGCCATATCCCGATCGCAGTTGGATCCTGGAAAAACAATAACACCAAATTTCATAGCTCAGAAAAAGTAGAGAACGGTTGTAGCCAAACTTGCCGAGAACAAGCACGTAATCACTGGGGCGCATCATCACTGGGGTTTATCCCACTTTTGCAATCCTCATGCAGCCCTCATGCAGCCCTCCCCTAAATTCCTCCCCCAGGCTGGGAGAAGGACTTTGATAGTGATTACACTGCCGCCACCGCTTTGAGATCAAACCGATAATTCTCGATCACGGGATTGGCCAACAATTGGTCACAGACCCGATCCAACTGTTCTTGAGCTGCGGCCTCATTCTCTGCGGTCAAGCTTAACTCGATGTACTTTCCGATCCGCACGCTCTCAACGTTGTCGTAACCCATGTGTTTGAGCCCGGATTGCACCGCTACCCCAGCCGGATCCAATACTGATGGGCGAAGAGTTACATAGATTTGAGCTTGGAACTGTTGAGCCACGATAATCGCCTTGAACGCAATGGAAAATAATTGTAAACCCAGGTAAACCCCATCTACCTAGATACCCACGAGAAAAATCCCAGCAAACATTCCCCGTAAACATCTTGGTTAACCGATCGTGCCCTAGCAAGAGTCTATCGAATTCACATTAGGCTACACTCAAAACCTAACCCCAGTTGATCACGGTATCTATGAAAACCCGCCGCACCCGTAGCCAAGAAAGGATTTTGGAAATCCTCAAAACCCTCGATCGTGCCATTTCTGCCCAAGATCTATATATGGAGTTACGGCAACAGGATCAAGTCATGGGGTTAGCCACAGTCTACCGAGCCTTGGACGGCCTGAAAAAAGAGGGCGCGGTTCAAGTCCGCACCCTCGCCACTGGGGAATCGTTATATAGCTTGATTCAAGAAGATCGCCACCACCTGACCTGCTTACAATGTGGGGCCACGATCGAACTGGAATCCTGTCCTGTCCACGAACTGGAAAAACAATTTAGCCAGCGCTACCAGTTCAAAATTCACTATCATTTGCTGGAATTTTTTGGCGTGTGTGTTCAGTGTCAGGAGCAGGGGTAGGTGGGTAAAAGGGTGGGTGGATGTAAAGGGTAGAAGGGTGAAAGGGGAGGTGGGACACTAGCGCTATGCTTGACCGTTGCCGTTGTTCACGATCGACATCATGCCAGCGAGCGATCCAGGAATACTTGCCGGATCCATAAATAGAACTTTGCTGCTGTTGCTTTTACCGATGGTTTCACCCATGGTTAGGTAGCCTAGGGCCATTAACAGTTGCGCCGCTTGGGGGGCTTGGGGATCGGCGTTCAGGGCTTGGGTGACAATGCTGAGGGCCTCGGCGGTGGCTTGAGCTTTCAATACTTGTTGCTGGCGGTTGGCCTGGGCTTCTAGGACAATCCTCTGCTGTTCTGCCTCTGCTGCCATCACCGTGGCGCGTTTGCGGGCTTCTGCATCCAGCACTTGGGACTCCGCTTTCCCCCGTGCGCTGTTAATGGCCGATTCCCGCTCCCCTTCCGAGGTCAAGATGGCCGCCCGTTTTTTTCGTTCGGCGGACATTTGCAGTTCCATCGACTCCTGCACTGCCTTCGCCGGAACGATTTCCCGCAGTTCTACCCGCGTTACTTTTACGCCCCAGGGATCGGTGGCAATGTCTAGCTCCCGCAGCAGGGTTTCGTTAATTTGCTCCCGCGCGGTAAAGGTTTCATCCAGTTCCAGTTTCCCCATTTCCGCCCGGATTTGGGTCAGCACGAGGTTAATCATGGCCGATTGTAGATTCTGCACCTTGTAGTAGGCTTTCTCCATGTCCACAATCCGCCAGTAGACCACCGCATCCGCCGCGATCGCCACGTTATCCCGCGTAATGCAATTCTGGGGCGGAATGTCCAGCACCTTTTCCCGAATGGTTTCCTGGTAGGCGATGCGATCTATGAAGGGAAGTACCAAGTTCAAACCGGGATCTAGTTTGCGATCGTATTGCCCCAACCGCTCAACCAAGGCTTCATTTCCCTGCTCTACAATTTTGACGCTCGAAACGGCGGCTCCACCCACTAACAGTGCAAGAATTAACTGCCACATAAATAACGGTACTCCTAAAATTTTTGTCAATTAATCTGTCAATTCACCCAGTTATTAACTCACCAGCTCTTAACTCACCAGCTCTTAACTCACTCACTCGTTGTCTCTTCACCAGTTGTCCAGTCACTCAGCCCCTCACTCCTTCGCTGCCAGCGGGACTTAGCCCCGACCCATGGACTAGCCGTGCAGAGCGCCTTCCGGCAAAACTAGCAGGGTTGTCCCTTGACGCCCCACGACTAGCACAGGTTGCTGGGCCGGAATAGTTGCCTCGGGATCTTCACAACGGGCTGCCCAAGAATTGCCTTCATAGAGTACCCGTCCTAGTTGGCCCGGTTGAATTTCCGTCAACGTTTCTCCCACTTTGTCATCCCATTTCACCGTTTTTCTCGGGGGGACAAAGGTGCGAGAAATCCAGATGCCGAGGAGGGATAACCCAATCCACAGCCAGACTTCCCAATTGAGGGAGAGCCATTGTGCCGCGATCGCAACTAATAGGGCACTAATCCCCATGACGAGGGCAACGTAAGCAGTGGGAAAAACGGCTTCTACTGCACATAGCCCAATGCCTAAAAACAGCCAAAATGTTTGAGATGCCATAGCTTCAAGCGTAGTGAGAGATTTGGGGGGCTGAGAGGGGTTTGGTATAGTTTGGAGGGCTGATCTAGAGCTGACAGCCCTCCGAACAGCCCTCTGATGAAACCTTGGATGCAGACCTGCAATCAGACCTGGGATCGAGGTGAGTTCCTGGGGGATCGTTGGAGGGTAACGTCTCTCAACCTTGTCTATTTCTATATCCCCTGCCTACCGACATATTCACAGCGTTCCCTGGAGATTTCGTAATTTAGACATAAACTTTTAGGATTCTGACTAAAATGATTGCCTCGCGCCTTTAAGATTGCCAATCCTATGAGCCGTTTTGACCTGAAGATTTACTGCACCAATCCCCACTGCGATCGCCCAGACAACGTCGTTGGGGCGAAGGTTTGCGCGAACTGTGGAACGCCCATTACTTACCGTCGGCTGTGGGCGATGGATGGCGGTAGCAAGCCCGTTGGCAGCATTGTGGGGAAAGGGCGCTATCAGGTGGTGGCTCCGCAGATTTGGTTGGATTTGCAACCGGGAATGCTGCCCTATCTGCCCCAGGAAATTCCTGAAACGGTCTTACCCTATCTGCATCTCTGTGCCTATCGCCTCCATCTCCCCAATGTCTACGGGTTCTGTCGTGAAGGTGGTAAGGAAATTCTCTTGCTGGACAATAGCCCGATCGATGCGGAGGGAACGCCCTATCTGCCGTTCGCACAAGCCTTTGGGCAGGCCAGCGCGGTGCGTCAGGTCTACTGGCTCTGGCAACTGTGGGAACTGTGGCAACCGTTGTTGGATTGGCAGGTGGGCAGTAGTTTGCTCATCGAAGAGAACCTGCGGGTTCACGACTGGCGGATTCGGCTGCGGGCACTGACGATCGATTCAACCCCGCCCAGCTTCAGCCAGTTAGCGGAGTTTTGGTCGGGGCTGTTGCCGGAATGTCGTCAGACGATTTTGCCGGTGGTGCAAGACCTCTGCGTTCAATTGCATGATGACGAGGTGGATCCGGAGAATATTCGCGCCCAACTGAACCAATTGCTGCTGCAACAGGCGGCTCAGCTGTCTTTAGGTTTGCAGGTGTACGGTGCGACGGATGTGGGCAAAGAGCGGGATCATAACGAAGATACCTGCTATCCCCTGGGCGAAAGTTCCCAGATCCAGGATGAGCTATTGCCCCGCTGGTCGATCGTTTGTGATGGCATCGGCGGCCATGAAGGGGGCGAAGTGGCCAGTCATATGGCGGTTCAGTCCGTGAAGCCGCAGATTAAAGCGCTGTTGGCGGAAATTGCAGAACAGCAGGAAATTGTGCCGCCGGAGGTCATTGGGGAGCAGTTGGCCGCGATCGTGCGGGTGGCGAATAATTTAATCTCTGCTCAAAACGATAATCAGGAACGCCAGGATCGCCGCCGCATGGGAACGACCCTGGTTATGGCGTTGCAAGTGCCTCAGCGCATTAAGTTGGCCAGTGGAGCGATCGCCAGCAACAGCCACGAACTCTACATCACCAATGTGGGGGACAGCCGCGCCTATTGGCTCACGCCGAGGGGGATTCACTGCCTGACGGTGGACGATGATGTGGCGGTGCGGGAAGTGCGGATGGGACGCACCACCTACCGCGATGCCCTGCAACGCCCCGATGCGGGAGCCTTGATCCAAGCCCTGGGGACGCGGGATAGTGAATTTCTCAAGCCGACGGTCAATCGGTTTGTGGTGGAAGAGGATGGGGTGTTGGTTCTCTGCTCCGATGGGCTGAGCGATCGCGACTTACTGGAACACTCCTGGGAAAACTTTGCCGATCCGCTCATCCGGGGACGCATCACCCTAGAAGCTGCGGCTCAGGCTTGGATTCAGTTGGCCAATGAGCGTAACGGTTCCGATAATATTTCCATTGTTCTGACCCGGTTCCAGGTGAGTTCTGCCGGAGCCAATGCCTTTTTAACAACTCCCGGAGCGGCGATCGACGAGCAAGCAGAGGCAGTCCCCAGCGAGGAGCCGATTCTGGATCTCACTCTGTCGGAACCCACGATCGAGGCAGATTCTGCAACTTCATCCACCGCCCCAGCGCGCAAACCTGCCCGCCGCAAGTCCTGGGTTGGCGGCGTCCTGCTCTTCCTGCTGCTGGCGACGGGTGGCGGACTGTATGCCTGGTCGGTGCTGGATGCCAACGGGTTTAATGCTTGGCGCGATCGCCTGCAAACCCAGGTACAAGGCTGGTTCTCCCGGCCAAATTAGGTCGGCAAATTAGGTCGGTAACGGCAGTGGGTTAACGGTGGTGGGTCAATGGCGGTGGGTCAACGGCGGTAGGCAACGTCGGGCCAGCCTGCGATCGAGCAAGCCTGCGATCGGGCAAGCGGGACAGGCAAAGACTCGCGGGAACGGATGGCGGGGCTTTTCTATCGCAACAATCGAGGAGAAGAGCCCTTTCCCAGATCAGAACCGTTGCCGTCTTGTGTAAAGATAGTAAAGCTGTCGATTGTGCAGTCAGGTGAATTGGTCTATGGTAACGACTGCTGAGAGGAACACATCAAAGGCTATGGAAGTTGGGAAGCGCATTCGGGTGAAGAACTCCGTTGTCATTTATCATCACCCAGAGCATCGGAATCAGGGTTTTGATCTCAACGGGCAAGAGGGTGAAGTAGTCGCGATCGTTAACAGTTGGCATGGTCGTCCAGTGAGCGCTAATTTTCCCTACTTAGTGCAATTTGGCCCCAAATTGAAAGTCCACCTGGCAGACTACGAAATCGAAGCGGTCGATTAAGCCATCAATGGGGCGGTTCAGGAGAATTCCAGACTAGCGGTCATCTGATTTAGTTGCAATCTGGTGAGTTGCGGGATCTGGGTATTTGCAGAATTAGTTGCAATCAATTGAGCCGGAAAAATCGGAACAAATTAACGTCACCTTGCATTTTCTGCTGTTCTTGCTGGTGGCGTTTTGCCGTTTCTTGGTACCAAGCGTAATAGGCTTCTAGATCATCCCGCTGCTGTTTTTCAGCGTAGAAGGCCCGTGTGACTCGATAGACTTCAAACACTTCCGGTTCGATCGGAGGAGCTTGACTTAGCCAACGCAGAAATTGTGATGACATGGCTCCTCCTGAGAAACCGTAAATCGTAGACTTTGCAAATTCCTAGACTCTATCCTAGCGAAGCAGAAGCCTTGTCCGAAGGTGATCAGAGATTTGGGCTGAAACCTTTTTTAACGACCGATATCGCATTCCATCTCAACCATGGCAGTCTGGGGCAGGCTGAGGGGTTGGTTATGCAGCACCATGGTGGTGGTGCCATTGGACTCAAACCCGATGCGCTCATAGAACCGCTGCTGATTCGTGGTCATGAGATAAATCCGCTCCACGCGGCTGACCTGGGGATGGCTCAAAATCGTTTCCACCAGCTTGCGGCCAATCCCAGCCCCTTGGTAATCCGGATGCACCACCACATCCCAAATGGTGGCGCGATAAATGCCATCCGATGTGGCTCGGGCAAACCCCATTAACTGATCCCCATCCCACGCAGTCACGATCGGTTTACTGTTTTCCAGGGCAATGGCTAACTCATCCGCCCGTCGATCGCGTGCCCAAAATGCAGCCAAATTAAATAACGCTTGCAGCTTGTCTAAGTCAACAAACTCAGCACCCACCTTGAGTTGCACGTTACGACAGTCCATTCCAGTCCTCTCCTGAAACAAAAGAAGCGACGAAGTTGTACGGGTTTTCGCTAAAGTCAGGGAATGGGAAAATACTTCCTGCTTTGCGATCGCCGCCATCCGCTTTGGCTATGCTCCTGACGTTGGATTAGGTCGGCTGTTGTCCACGACTGGTTTCGACTGAACCCGATCGCTGAGATGACGGTGCTCCTTTTCCCCGTGTCTCCCGTTGGATGTAACGGGAACCTTTACCATAAGCAGTTAGACTCAATTGTCTAGATAGATTTCTGATTTGTGAAGACCCCATGCGAAAATCTTTCCCCAACGATCGATCGATTCCTGACATAACCCCCCGCCGTTCTCGCCCCCATACGCGCCGGAAATCTGCGGTGATTGGGTTGATGTTGCTGATTATGATGTTCACGATTTTGATGGGGATCGGTTTAGCGCAGGCGTTTGAGCCTCAGAAATGGCAATCCCTACAACGGTTTGACCCCGCCAGTGCTGCTACAGCGGCCAATCCCCCGGCCAATCTCATAGCAGCAGAAACGGGCACGGCAGACATAGGCACGATCGAGGGCACGATCGATCCGGTTCCTGCTAATTTGCAACTGGGTCAGGAACTCTATCTAGAAAACTGTGCTAGTTGCCACATTGCCATTCCCCCTGCCGTGATGCCCACGCAAACCTGGCAGGTGTTAATTCAGGATCCGCAGCACTACGGTGTGGTGATCGATCCGCTTCGTGATCCCAACCGTCGCATTGTCTGGAATTACCTGAAAGCTTACTCCCGACCTACGTCAGACGACGAAAAAACGCCCTACCGGATGCAAGATTCACGGTACTTCAAAGCGCTGCACCCCCGCGTCAATCTGCCCAAAAAAGTGAACCTGGGTAGCTGCGTCACTTGCCATCCGGGCGTGAATCAATTCAACTTCCGGCAATTGACCCCGGAGGCCGAAAAAAACGCGGGATAAGGTTCTAGCTGAACTACAGTTTTTGCAGCAGTCGGGTGGCTGACCAGCCCTGACGGGTGCCGTAGGTGACGGGCGACCATTGTTCCCCTTGTTTCCACACTGGATTTCCGGTGACGCTCACCGCTTGGCCACAAGGAAGTACAGCGATCGGGGTGGTGAGTCCCGGTGCTTGTCGTAAATTCAGGCCATTTACCCCAGCGTGACAGATGGTGCGGTGGGTGGGTTGAGAGGTTGTCAAGGTTTTTGGGGCAGTGGTGGTTGAAGGGTTTAGACTGGTTTGCGCAGTGCTGCCTGCTGGACGATTGACCAGCGCTGGGGCTTGGGTGCTGCGGGGGTTGTTCATCATGGTCGCCAAGGGATTCTTACGCCAATAGCCCTGGTTGTACAACAGTCCTAGCAGCGCGATCGTGGGAACGCCCAACAGAAAAGCCGGAATCCAAAAATCCGACGATCGAGGATGACGATGGTGATGGAAAATATGGTGTGCCATAGGGTAGCGCCTCTCCTGTAGCGATAGTTGCAGCGAGTTATCATTGCAGCGAGTGCTGGTTTCGCGAGTGCTAGTTGTCGCTAGCTACAATTACCGCTAGCGATAATTGTAGCGATGGTGGGATATTTTCAGTATGACAGTTGTTGCCTGGGACAGGGCGTGTTTGCAGCGAATCTTCAAGAATGATCGGGCGTAAGCTGACTGATTGGCAAAACCTATAATTTTGCCATTGCTATAATTTCGCCACTGATTTTCATGTCTGGTTTCCACAGCCCCTAAGCCCCTAGTTTTTACATCACCTAGGTGCATGGGTTTCAGTGTACCTGGTAGCTATCTCTCCCTGGATGCCCCTAAATGTAGATGTCTACGATCGCCGATCCTCGTTAAAACGGATGCAAGAAGCGATCGAGCCATCCTGGTAAAATCAGGGGCATGTTGAAACCCTCAGTCCCAACCCCTATGCAACTTCAAGACCGACCCAGTAAATCCCAGAGTCCTTGTTAAAACGGATGCAAGAAGCGATCGAGCCATCCTGGTAAAATCAGGGGCATGTTGAAACCCTCAGTCCCAACCCCTATGCAACTTCAAGACCGACCCAGTAAATCCCAGAGTCCTTTAGAAACTGCGATCGCGGCCAGTCAGAACTATTTACTTTCCCTGCAAACCCAGGAAGGTTACTGGTGGGCACTGCTCGAATCCAACGTGACGATTACCGCAGAAGCTGTCCTGCTGCACAAGATTTGGGGCACCGATCGCATCCGTCCCATGGATAAGGTGGAAACCTACCTGCGTAATCAGCAACGGGAATCCGGTGGCTGGGAGCTGTATTACGGTGATGGCGGAGATCTGAGCACCTCCGTGGAAGCGTACATGGCGCTGAAGCTATTGGGCGTTTCAACCGAGGATCCCGCCATGGTCAAAGCCCGACGGTTTATCTTGTCCAAGGGCGGGGTGACGAAGACGCGGATTTTCACCAAAATGCATTTGGCGCTGATCGGCTGCTATGACTGGCGGGGATTGCCCTCAATTCCGCCTTGGATCATGCTACTGCCAACGGAAATTTCGCCCTTTACGATCTATGAAATGTCCAGTTGGGCGCGGGGCAGTACGGTGCCCTTGCTGATTGTGTTTGACCAAAAACCGGTGTGGTTGGTGCAGCCTGCGATTACCCTAGACGAACTCTACGTGGAAGGCGTGACGCGGGCCAAGTTTGAACTGCCCACCCAGGGCGATTGGACGGATGTGTTTGTCTGGGCCGATCAAGCCTTTAAGGTGGCGGAGGAACTGAATTTAGTGCCCTTTCGCAGGGAGGGACTGAAGGCCGCAGAACAATGGATTCTGGAACGCCAAGAAGCTACGGGCGATTGGGGTGGCATCATTCCCGCAATGTTGAATTCGCTTTTAGCCTTGAAAGCCTTAAATTACGCGGCCAGTGATCCGATCGTGGTGCGGGGACTGGCAGCGGTCGATCGCTTTGCGGTGGAGACGGCGGAGGAATACTGGGTGCAGCCCTGCGTGTCTCCGGTGTGGGATACGGCCTTGGTCATGCGATCGCTGGTGGATTCTGGGCTGGAGGCCGATCACCCCGCTTTGCAAAAAGGTGCGCAGTGGTTACTGGATAAACAGATTTTGGATTACGGCGATTGGATGGTGAAAAACCGCAAAGGAATGCCGGGGGGATGGGCCTTTGAATTTGAAAATCGCTTTTATCCTGACGTGGATGATACCGCTGTCGTGGTCATGGCGTTATTGCAGGTGAGAATGCAAGATGAAGCTGTGAAGCAACAGGCCGTCAAACGGGCGGTGGATTGGATCGCTACGATGCAATGTAAACCCGGTGGCTGGGCGGCCTTTGATTTGGACAACGATCAGGATTGGCTGAATCTGGTGCCCTATGGGGACTTGAAGGCGATGATCGATCCCAATACGGCGGATGTGACGGCGCGGGTGTTGGAGATGATGGGTAACCTTCAGGCGCAGATGCCCGGAATTGCTCTGCAAACGGTCTTGAATGAGCCGCAAATCCAGCGTGGGTTAGATTACCTCATCCAGGAGCAGGAACCGGAAGGCTGTTGGTACGGGCGTTGGGGGGTGAATTACATCTACGGCACGGCGGGGGTGTTAGCAGCCTTGGCCACGATAGCGCCGACCCGCTATCGATCGGCCATGACGCGCGGGGCCCAGTGGCTGGTGGGTTGCCAGAATGCCGATGGGGGCTGGGGCGAAACCTGTGAAAGCTATAAGGATCGCCGCTTGATGGGGCAGGGGGACAGTACCGCTTCCCAAACGGCCTGGGCTGTCATCGGGCTGTTAGCGGCGGGGGAAGCCACGCAGAACTTTGCCACAGAAGCGATCGAACGGGGGGTGCAGTACTTGCTGACCACCCAGGGAAGCAATGGCGCATGGGAGGAAGTTTGGTTTACGGGGACGGGATTCCCGCAGCATTTCTATTTGAAATATCACCTGTATTACCAGCATTTCCCGCTGACGGCGTTGGGACGCTATCAAGCTTGGCAACAGAAACAAGCGCTGTTGTAGTGCAATCAGGGGGTTTTGGCAGGGGAGGACTTCGATCGGGTTAAATAGCCCTGTCCTTCCTGCCAAGCTTGGATGAGGTGCCCTTGCATCAAATGGGCGATCGCGTTTAATCCATGGAGTTCAGGGAGTTGATTATTTAATTGCAAGGCGGGTTGTAAGACGGATTCGGCGGCTTTGCCTCGAAAGTCGTAGAGATTGACAAATGCTAAGTAGGCGTAGGCGTTAGGATTTTGACTATCCAACTCTACGACCCGTTGCATGGCCGCGATCGCGTCTTTAACATCCCGTTGCAACACTTGGGTTAATCCGTAGGTGTAGGCGAGTTGGGCGTTTTTGGATTCCTGCTGCAATCGGTAGGCGATCAGTTTTTCGGATTGCTTGAGGTAATCCTGGATGGCATCGTAGAGATTAAGTTGCCCCACTTGATTAAATACCCGATCGATGCCTTGTAAGCCCTTGGGAAGCTGGGTGGAGGCGAGGCGCAATTGCGTTAGGGGATCGAGTTCGGGGGCGGGGGTGGGGCTGGCGGTAGGACTGACGGTGATTTTGACGGTGGGGATGGCGATCGGTTGGCTGGCGAGGGTGGCGCGATCGAGGTAGATGGCTTCTAAAACGTAGGTGCCGCTGGCGTTGGCGGGGGGAAGCATGGCCAGGGTTTCTGTCACTTGCACCAAAGTATCTGGAGTGAGGGAAGAGGATTGCAATCGTCCTAGGCCGATGCCATGGTCGTGGAGCCAACGATCGGCGGGTGGGGAAGACGCGGGAACAGGGGGATTTGGTTTGATGGGGGTGGGTTGCTTTTTGTTGCCTGAATTATTGTCGGAGTTGTTGTCTGAATTGTTGCCTGAGTTGTTGCTGATTGGCTTGGCTTGGGTATTCTCGGTTTTGTTGCTTTCTTTGGGATTTTTAGGTTCTTCGATGCGTTTCCACGTTAACGCGACGAGGCCCGATCGGAGTTTGTCCCAGGAGCCGAGCCACTGATATTCTACGGGGACGGGTTGATTGGGGGGGACGATCGCGGGGGTGGTAACTTTGGTGAGTTGGATGGATCGGATGAGTTGGCTGGGGTTGGTGAAGGTGAGAGGATTGATGAAGAGCTCGATCGTGGGTTTAGTGCGGTGGTAGAGGCGGAGGTTGCTGCCGTCGGGCATGGCCCAGGCTTGGACGACTTGGAAGTTGGGGGTTGCGTTGGCGCTGGTGGCGGGCTGCTCGATTTGTTGCATCAAGCTGGAGAGGGCTTCGGGTTTGCGGATTGCGCCTTGGTTGCCGGTTTTGGTCACGTACCAATCCAGCGATCGGCTGTCTTGCCAGACTTGTTTGGGGTTTGCGCCGACCTGCCGTCCGTAGATTTGGAAGTTTTGCAGGGTGCCGAAGTAGTTGAGGTTGTGTTGGTTGAATTCTGGCAGGGAGGGGAGGACGCCGATCGTGTGGCGCAGGTGGGGGGCGGTTTGGAGGACGGTGTTGATCACGTCTTGCTGGTGCCAATTTTTGCGCCCGGATTCGGGGTTGATGCCTGCCATACCGGGGACGATCGGGAAGAGGTTGGTCAGCATTAATGCAGCCATGATTGCGGCGGTGCCCCAGCGGAATTCCCACAGGTATCGCGGAAAGACGACTAAGCCTTGGGTCAGTAGGAGGGCGACGATCGGCAGGGCGGGGGTGAAGTAGCGCAGGTCTTTATTGACGTTGAGGGAGCAGAGGAGGTAGGCTCCAGCGACAAAGATGAGCAGCCAACGGGTCGATCGCCACCAGCGTTGGTAGCGTTCTTGGCGGGTGATTTTATCGAGGGTTTCCTGGAGGGTTCCTGGAACTAGGGTGACGACTCGTTTGCCATAGAAGACTAGCCCGGTGATGGCGACGAGTAGGAGGGGGTAGGTGACGTGGGCGGGGAGGAGTTGGAGGTAGTAGGTCCAGGCGGCGATCGTGTTGAGGGGGGGATCGCCTTCTGCGATCGCGGAGGCAACGGTGGCGCGTTCGCCGGAGGTGAGGATGATGAGCCAGTTGGTGCGATACCAGGGATAGGCAACCCAGACTGTAACGATTAATCCAAGAATCAGTTGGATGAATGCAATCCAATGGCGTTTGAAAATGGTTGTGACAACGGTATAGAGAATGGGGGTGAACAGGAAGAGGGCAACGGTCTGTTTGGTCATGAAGGCGAGACCGAGGGTGATGCCGAAGCCGATCGCTTTGGCCCAGGGGGAGGTGAGGCTACGGTGTAGGGTTTGTTGGAGGAATGGCCCGATTTGTGACCCTTGGATGTTGGGGAAGGGGATGCGTTTTTGGGTTTTGGTGGTTTCTAGGAATTGGCGGAGGTTTTTGATTAAGGTGATGGCGTCTTCGGGTTGGGGTGTGGAGGTGTGGGAGGGGGGAAGGGGGGGGGATTGCGGAGGATTTACGGTTGTCCACCATAGGGTCAGGGTGAACATTGTGAGGGCGGTCATGGCGATGATCGGGTGATCGATCATGTAGTGGAGCCGATGGGGATATAGTCCTGGCAATAGAAGGGTGATTGCGGCTGACCACAGTCCGATTTCGGTGGTGAAGAGGGTGGTGCCAATGCCGTAGATGGACAGAAGGAGGATGGCGCTGAAGAGGAGGTTGACGAGGGTGGAGGAGGCGATGCCTGTGCCGAAGCTGTTGAGGAAGGGGACGGTGCTGATGTAGACGAGGGGGGGAATTTTGGAGGAGAGGAGCCAGAGGCTAGTCCACCAGTCGGGGTTGAACCAGTTGGGGGTTTGTAGGGCTTTCCAGTAGTTCATGGCCCCGGTGAGGTAGTCGGCCTGATCCCACTCTGGAATGGGTTGGAGGGTGGTGAGCCAAGCCCGATCGACGATCGCGCTCAGTAACCAAATGCTGAACAGTATGGCTGTTTGTTTTATCCACCGCTGCTGAATCACGCTCTCGCCCTAGGAACCACGATCACCCTTAACTTATACCACTTTGGGGTTTTTGGGTGAGTGGGCAGGGGGAGCGGGGCTGTAGTACTGATCAATGAATTGATTATGAGGTTGCCGATCGCCGCTTTCGTCACCTGCCAGCGATCGCGCAGAATTGGAGCTAGTTCGATCGTCTGCCCTAGCCCCATAAAACCTCGATCTCACATCGATAATCCCATTCTACGCCCCCGCCTCAACCTGCCAAAAATTACCCGATGTGTCTTTAGAAGGTTCGATAAAAAAGCCACTATCGACTTAGTGAACCAGAGTGCTCACAGTGGTTGCGTAATCTTTTGACCGTACTTAGACCGCGCGGGTGGCTAGCGAATCCCGGATTGGACGCGCCAGAGTTTGGCGTAAATGCCTTGCCGATCGAGTAAGGCTTCGTGGGTGCCCTGTTCGGCAATTTGCCCCTGCTCAATCACGTAGATGCAGTGGGCGTGGCGAATCGTGGATAGGCGATGGGCGATCGCGATCGTGGTGCGGTTTTGGGTGATGTAGTCGAGGGATTTTTGGATGGCGGCTTCGGTTTCGTTGTCTACGGCGGAGGTGGCTTCATCCAGGATGAGGATGGGTGGGTCTTTCAGGAGGGCGCGGGCGATCGCGAGGCGTTGGCGTTGGCCGCCGGAAAGCTGTTGGCCCCGTTCGCCAACGATCGTGTCGTAGCCGTGGGGGAGTTGCATGATGAATTCGTGGGCTTCGGCATGTTTTGCGGCTTGAATAATCTCTTCGGGGGTACGATCGAAGCTGCCGTAGGAAATGTTTTCGGCAACGGTTCCGTGGAAGAGAAAGACATCCTGACTGACCCAGCCGATGCAACGCCGCAGGTCACGGATTTGTAAATCGCGAATGTCGATGCCGTCTAATAAAATCTGTCCTTCTTGGAGTTCGTAGAAGCGTAGGAGGAGTTTGACGAGGGTGCTTTTGCCGGAGCCGGTGACGCCGACAACGCCGATCGTTTTGCCTGCGGGAATGTGTAGGTTGAGTTGGGTCAGGGCATTTTTGCGACCTTGGTAGGCGAAGGAGAGATTGCGAAACTCTAGTTCGCCTTTGACTTGGTAGGGTAGGAGCGATCGTTGGCCGGAGGGGATGGTGATGGGGGTATCCAGCAGGTTCATGACGCGGTTAATGGAGGCCATGGCTCTTTGGTATTGATCCATGGTTTGGCCGAGGCGGGTGAAGGGCCAGAGCAGGCGTTGGATGATGAAGACCATGAAACCGTAGGTTCCGACGGAAAGGGCTCCGTTGGCTGCGGCGAGGCCACCGAGGAAGAGGGTGGCGGTGAAGCCGATCAGGATAATGAAGCGAATCAGGGGAATGAAGGCGGCGCTGAGGGCGATCGCTTGGCGGTTGCTTTGGCGGTAGGCTTCGCTGTCATCGGCGACGCGATCGGATTCGTAGTCTTCGGCGGTGAAGCTTTTGATGGTGGCGATGCCGGAGAGGTTATTGGCGAGGCGGCTGTTGATGAATCCGGCTTTTTCGCGGACGTTGGCGTAACGGGGGGCGAGTCGTTTTTGGAATGCGATCGAGCCAATGAGAATAAATGGAATGGGAAACATGGCCAACCATGATACGGCAGGCGCAAGGGCAATGAAGGTGCCACCGACGAAGAGAACGGTGGTGAAAAATTGCAGTAATTCGTTGGCTCCGCTATCGAGGAAGCGTTCGAGTTGGTTAATGTCGTCGTTGAGAATGGAGAGTAAGCCGCCGGTGCTGCGTTCTTCAAAGAAGCTGAGTTCTAGGTTTTGTAAGTGGTTGTAGGTATCTAGGCGCAGTTCGTGTTGGAGGGTTTGGGCGAGTTCGCGCCAGAGCCGATCGAAGGCGTATTCAAACAGCGATTCCAAGCCCCAAATGACGAGGGTGAGGATGGATAAAAGGGTGAGTTGTCCGGTGATGCTGGTGATGCCGAGGTTGGCGATGAGGGAGGCGTCGCGTTTGACGACGATATCGACGGCCATGCCGATCAGGTAGGGGGGCGCAAGGTCGAAGATTTTGTTGAGGATGGAGCAGGTGCTGGCGGCCCAGATTTGCGATCGGTGGCGGCGGCTGTAGCGCAGGAGTCGTTGCAGGGGATGGTGTTTGGTAGAGGCAACCATGGCGGGTCGGGTGGATGTGTGAGGAAGATGGGTTTGTAACATACCACGATCGATCCGTTCCTGGCATCCTATCTAGTTTACAAATAGGTTCGACTTGAGGATTTTAGGTTCGACTTGAGGATTTGTATTTCAGAAGTTCGAATTTGAGATCCACAAGGAATTTCAAGAATTTATAATTTTCATCACTAGGGTTGACTTTCTCCCTGGTTTCTTCGTAAGCTTACTTGCCATAGCGATCGCCATGGACATCCTTCTTTGGGTTGACAGGTTGGCATGAAGCGTGGGGTCGCTGGGATCCTGAAAATTTAGGGCACTACTCGGGATTGGTGACACAACCCCAAGTAGCTATTCCCCCTCGCTGTCCTAGCAGCAAGGCGGCTTGATGAGGATTTTAGCATCTGACCGAGCCACTCTTGTTTGTGATGTCAAACGGGGTGGCTCTAAATTTTTGGGCTTTCTTCCGCCCTCATCCCCGGCCCTTCTCCCACACGCAGGCTACCGTGTACACACAAGTCAGGGGAAAGTCATTTTCCAACCTAAGAAAATGCCTTCAAACCGTTGTAGACCCTTGACGATCGTCACAACACCAGGGGGACGCTGCGAGGGATAGCCAGACCATCCC